>QMME01000023.1 GCA_003647095.1 Deltaproteobacteria bacterium | reverse complement strand
GAGCATCGGCAGAGCAGCTTGAGCGACAGGCAGTCGTAGCTCGCGACGGGTACCATTTCCTGTGGGACTACCACTTTGGTCCTCGCAAATCCACAGAAATTTGTGGGCCTGTCCCCGGGAACCTGCGGGCCACCCGCGCACCCGCGGGCTCGCGCACCCGCGGGCCTGTCCCCGTGTTTTGCTTATATGTTACAGGTGGTTACAGCTGCTTCTGGAGGTGGGCGGCGAGCAGCAGGTAGGCGGCCAGGTCGTTTTCCGGAGTGTTGGAGTATGACTCCATGGTGGATTCCATGCCCCCGGAGATGGCCACCAGCCCGCGCTTGCGCGGCGCCGTGACCAGGCGATCGTCGAAGAAGGCCCCCGGGGCCCGGGCCCGGAGGATGTTTACCAGGGAGACGAAGTTCTCCGCCCGGGTGGAGACCATCAGCTCCCCCAGGCCAGCGTAGCGCAGCCGGCTCTCTACCAGCAGGTAGGGCGACGAGGGAGGCAGGCGGAACAGGTACAGCACCCGCTCGCGCATCTCCTGCCGGTGCCGGACCTCCTTCTTCACCTTCTTGGTCAGCGCCAGCCCCCCGGTCACCGCGGCCCGGGTCAGGCTCAGTTTCCGCTGCTTGGTCACCGACTTGCCGATCTGTTCCCGGGAGCTGGTGGCCAGTACCAGGGCGGCGATGTTCCGGTAGGGAATCTCCACCGCGATGTCGGCGAGGGTGAGGGACTCCTCGCCGAGGAGGAAATCTCGCGGCTCGACGCGGCCGGCCAGCAGGGCCGCCGCCCGGTCCATGTCGCAGGCCACCGCCCCGTGCCCGCGCCGGCGCAGTGCGCGCAGCAGCCGGCCGGCGGCATCCCGGCCGCCGCCGACCGACAGGACCACCGGCAGCGGCCCACCCGCCCGCAAGCGAACGTCGTAGGGAGCGAGCCCCAGCAGTCGGCCCAGCGGGACCAGTTCCTCCTCCAGGGGGCGGCCCCACCTGGTCAGCGCCACCAGGAACATGTCCACTTCGCCATACGCGCCGCCCTCTCCCGCCCGATCTCCAACGATACCTCCGTCCCCGCCGGTGCCGGGGGGCGGGCCAGGGCCGGCCGGGCGAACACACGCCGGGGCAGCTTGTCGAGCAGCCCGTGTTCGCGGAGCAGGCCGTAGGAGAACAGGGCCACCCCGTCGAAGCCCAGCCGGCGGCTGATCTCGACCTGCCGGTACAGCTCGGCGGCCTTTCCGGAGGCCACGTTCAGGCCGGCCACCAGCCGGGCCCGGCCGCGCCGGGCGGCGAAGTGGCGGGCCAGGGTGAGAAAATCGGCCCGGCCACCGGGGGGCCGGCTGCAGGGCCAGTAGAGCATGGGTACCAGGGTGTCGATGGCACCGTGATCGGCCCAGTCCAGCGAATCCTGGTGAAAGTCGTGAAATCCCGCGGTGACATTTTTCCATCCCCAGCGGTTCTGCCAGATGCCGAACACCGCGGCACTGACCTCGGCGCGGGGCCGGGCGCGGTGGACGATCTCGGTAAGCCGCGCCACCAGTCGGCCGAGTTCCCGCCGTTGCCAGGCCGCCAGGGTGAGGTCGGCTTGCTGGCGCCGGGCCCGGCGAAACAGCCGGGCCGAGAGCCGATCGTGCGAGGTGTCGGCAGCCGGGTAACGGATGTAGTCCAGGTGTACGCCGTCCAGGTGGTAGAACGACACCAGCTCGGCCACCACCGCCTCCAGGTGCTTCTGGAAACCGGGAAGGGCGGGGTTGAAAAACAGGTAGCCACCGGGGCCACGCCGGGGCTTGCCGTCGGGACCACGTACCAGCCAGTCGGGGTGTGACCGCAGCAGGTGGCGGGGTTGACTCCGGCCCGGGGGCTTGCTGCCCTTCCAGGCGGTGCAGGCGTTGACCCAGGCATGCAGCTCGACACCCTCGGCCGCGGCCGTGTCAATGGCCACCTGGAGCGGATCCCAACCCGGGTCGCGGCCCAACTTGCCGGAAAGTGGAGCCGCCCAGGGGGCCACCCGGGAACGATAATAGGCATCGGCGGTGCCGCGCACCTGGAAGTACACGGCATTGAAGCCGGCCCGGGCCAGCTCGCCGATGATGCGCCGGACGTCCTCGGCGCGGCGATAGTCCCAGCGGGCCACCCAGGCGGCCCGGAATTCCACCGCCGGCGCCGGCCCGGAGATGCTCTCCGGGGAGGTGGTTCCTCCGCTGGCGGATGGCTTCTCGGGACTGCAACCAACCGTATCACAAGGAATATCTCTGGGCCTGTCCCCGGGTTTTCCGGCTCCGTTCGTACCTCCGTCCCCCGGGGTGGGGGGGAGGTGGGCCGGTCCGGGGCAGCCGGCCAGCAGCAGCAACGCCAGCAGGATCAGCGCGGCCGGCTCCGTTGCCGCGACCCTGTACCCTGCACACTGCACTCTGCACTCAGTACTCTGCACTCTGCACTCTGGAGTTGCTAGGGACGGATCTTGTCCAGCAGGTCGTCGATGATGTCGAGCACCTTGATGCCGGCAACCTCGGCCTGGAAGTTGGGTATCACCCGGTGACGCAGCACCGGCCGGGCCAGGGCCCGGATGTCCTCGGCGTTGGCGGCGAAGCGCCCGTCGCAGGCGGCCAGGGCCTTGGCGCCCAGCACCAGCGCCTGGCTGGCGCGGGGGCCGGCCCCCCAGGCCACGTACTGGCGCACCAGCTCCGGTGCCTGGGTTTCGCCCGGGCGGGTGGCGCGGCTCAGGCGCACGGCGTAGTCGGCCACCTCCCGGGCCACCGGCACCCGCCGCACCAGCGTTTGCAGCTCCACGATGCGTTGCGGGCCCAGGATCTTGTCCACGCCGGCCTGCCCGGCCCCGGTGGTGGAGATGACGATCTCGCTCTCCTCGGCGGCGGAGGGATAGTCGACGTCGATGAAGAGCATGAAGCGATCCAGTTCCGCCTCGGGCAGGGGATAGGTTCCCTCCTGCTCGATGGGGTTCTGGGTGGCCAGCACCAGGTAGGGCTCGTCGAGCGGGCGGGTCACCCCGCCCACGGTGACTTCCTTCTCCTGCATGGCCTGCAGCAGGGCCGCCTGGGTCTTGGGCGGGGTGCGGTTGATCTCGTCGGCCAGCAGCAGGTTGGTGAAGATGGGCCCGGGGACGAACTTGAAGGAACGATTGCCGCTGCTGCGATCCTCCACCAGCACCTCGGTGCCGAGAATGTCGGCCGGCATGAGATCGGGTGTGAACTGCACCCGCTTGAAGGAAAGCTCCAGCACCTCGGCCAGGGTGGAGACCAGCAGCGTCTTGGCCAGGCCGGGCACCCCCACCAGCAGGCTGTGGCCGCCGGTGAACAGGGCCACCAGCATGTGATCGATGACCTGTTGCTGGCCGACGATGCGCTTGGCCACCTCGCGGCGCACCCGTTGCCGGGCCTCGGCCAGCTCGGCCACCCGCTGGCGATCGTCTCCGCCTGCCTGGGAAACCGCCTCGTTCATGGGCGCCAAGGTTAGCACAGCCGCCGGCCCCAGGCGAAGAAAAAGCGGCGGCCGGCCGGTGGCGGGAAGGGGAGGTGATTGCGGTTGCCAAATCCCGCCCGCTGTAGAACAATCGGCGGCACACGGCCGGGGAGTGAACGACGGTGAGCGGAGCAATGGACGTAAAGGCCATGGAAGCGCTGGTGCAGCCGCGGGCGGTGGCCGTCTACGGTGCCTCGCGCAACCCGCGCAAGATCGGCCACGCGGTGCTGGACAACCTGCGCCGCGGCGGTTTCGCCGGCCGGCTGCTGGCGGTCAACCCCGCCGCCGACGAGGTGCTGGGCGTCGCCAGCCGGCCCCGGCTGGGCGGCCAGGAGGAGATCGACCTGGCCGTGGTGGCGGTGCCGGCCAAGCAGGTGCAGGAGGCGGTTCGCGACGCCGCCGCCGCCGGGGCCCGGGCCCTGGTGGTGGTCTCGGCCGGCTTCAAGGAAAGCGGCCCCGCCGGTGCCGAGCGGGAACAGTGGCTGCGAGGTTTCTGCAAGGATCGCCACATCACCTTGCTGGGGCCCAAGTCGCTGGGGGTGATCAACACCGGCCACCGCATGAACGCCTCCTTCGCCCGCAACATGCCCTCGCCGGGAAGGATATCGGTGCTGAGCGATTCCGGGGCGGTGTGCACCGCCATCCTCGACTGGGCCGCCGCCCGCCACCTGGGGCTGGCCAAGGTGCTGAGCATCGGCAACAAGGCGGGCCTGGACGAGATCGCCGTGCTGTGCTACCTGGCCGGAGACGATGATACCGGGGTGGTGCTGGCCTACCTGGAGAGCATCGCCTCCGGGGAAGCCTTCGTGAAGGCGGCCGAGCACATCTCGGCCTGCAAGCCGGTGGTGGTGTTTCACGCCGGGGCCAGCGAGCAGGGAGCCCGGGCCGCCGAGCTGCACACCGGCAACCGCCCGGGTGCCGACCTGGCCTGCGTGGCCGCCTTCCGCCGGGCCGGCCTCATCCAGGCCGACAGCCTGGAGGCGCTGACCGACCACGCCGCCGCCCTGACCCTGCAGCCGCTGTGCCGGGGCCGGCGGGTGGCGGTGCTGTCGAACGGCGGCGGACCCGGGGTGGCCGCCGCCGATGCCCTGGAGAAGGCCGGGCTGAAGCTGGCCCGGCTTTCCGAGCACACCCGCGCGGAGCTGGCCCGGGTGCTGCCGGCCCACTCGGCGGTGGACAATCCCATCGACCTGCTGGGTGATGCCGATCCCGAGCGCTACGCCCAGGCGGTGGAGCTGGCCCGGGCCGACGAGGGAGTGGACGCCCTGCTGGCGGTGCTCACCCCCCACGCCATGACCCGCCCGGCGGAGACGGCCCGGGCGGTGGCGCGCGCGGCCGGCGGCGGCCAGACCACGGTGGTGGTGCTGCTGGGTTCGGCCGACATGCTGCCCGGGCGGGCCGAGTTCGTGGCCTCGGGATTGCCCGATTACCCCACCCCCGAGCGGGCGGTGGCGGTGCTGCGGGCCATGGTGGAGCTGCACGACTGGCGCAACCGGCCGCCGCGCGTGGTCACCCGCTTTCCCGTCAACCGCCGCCGGGTGGAGCGCCTGTTGCTGCGCCAGCGCCGCCTGGGAGGGACGGAGGTGGGCGAGGTGCGGGCCAAGGCCATCCTGCGGGCCTACGGCTTCGATGTGCCCGCGGGGGTGCTGGTGACCGAGCGCGAAGACGCGGTGGAGGCGGCCGAGCGCCTGGGCTACCCGGGGGCCATGAAGATCGTCTCCCCCGACGTGGTGCACAAGTCCGACGTGGGCGGGGTGCGCCTGTCGGTGTCCGATCCCGAGCAGGTGCTCGACTCCTTCGACCTGCTCACCCTGCGGGTGCAGCGGCACGCCCCCGGGGCCCGCCTGGAAGGGCTCTACCTGGAGCGCATGTGCCCGCGCGGGGTGGAAGTGGTGCTGGGCATGCGCCGCGATCCCCAGTTCGGTCCCATCCTGCTGTTCGGCCTGGGGGGCATCTTCGTCGAGGAGCTGGAAGACGTGGCCGCCGGTCTGGCCCCCATCACCGCCGACGAGGCGGTGCAGATGCTCACCGGCACGCGCTCCTACCAGATGCTGGCCCGCTCCCGGGGAGCGGCCGAGATCGATCTCGACGAGCTGGCCGGCGGCCTGCAGCGCATCAGCCAACTGGCCACCGACGTACCCTCCCTGGCCGAGCTGGAGATCAATCCCTTCACCCTGCTGGGCAAGGGCCGCACGGCCATGGTGGTGGATGCCCGCATGTCGCTGCTGGAGCAGGAACCATGAGTCCCAAGCGCGGCTTCGACGAACACTGGCGGGAACGCTACGCCGACATGGTGGTCAGCGCCGACCAGGCGGTGTCCCGGGTGCGGCCCGGCCAGCGCATCTTCATCGGCACCGGCTGCGCCCACCCCCAGGAGCTGGTGCGGGCCCTGGTGGCCCGCGGCCCCGAGCTGGGCGACAACGAGCTGGTGCACCTGCTCACCGAGGGCGAGGCGCCCTACGCCACCCGCGAGCTCAGCCGCTTCTTCCGCATCAACAGCCTGTTCATCGGCGAGAACGTGCGCCCGCTCATCCAGCAGGGCCTGGGCGACTACACCCCGGTGCCGTTGTCGGAGATCCCCCGCCTGTTCGCCTCCGGGCGCCTGCCGCTGGACGTGGCCCTGGTGCAGGTCACCCCGCCCGACGACAACGGCTGGTGCTCGCTGGGCATCTCGGTGGACATCGTCATGAGCGCCGTGCAGAACGCCGGTTTGGTGGTGGCCGAGGTCAACCCGCACATGCCGCGGACCCGCGGCAACAGCCTGGTGAGCGTGCACGACCTGGACCTGCTGGTACCCGTCGACTGCCCGGTGCTGGAGGTGGCGCCGCCGCGGGTGAGCGAGGAGGCGCGCCGCATCGGCGAGCACGTGGCGGCGCTCATCGAGGATGGTTCCACCATCGAGGTGGGCATCGGCGAGGTGCCCCAGGCGGTGCTGGAGCACCTGCGCGACAAGCGCGACCTGGGCGTGCACACCGAGATGTTCACCGACTCCATCATCGAGCTCATCGAGTCGGGTGCGGTCACCGGTGCCCGCAAGACCATCGACCGGGGCAAGGTGGTGGCCTCCTTCTGCATGGGCTCGCGCCGGCTCTACGACTACATCGACGACAACCCGCTGTTTTCCTTCCACCCCACCGAGTACGTCAACGACACCTTCGTCATCGGCAAGCTGGAACGCATGGTGGCCGTCAACACCGCCCTGGAGGTGGATCTCACCGGCCAGGTGTGCGCCGATTCCCTGGGCACCAGGTTCTACTCGGGCATCGGCGGGCGCAACGACTTCAACCTGGGGGCCATCCGCTCCCGCGGCGGCAAGGCCATCACCGCCCTGGTGTCCACCGCCGAGGAAGGCCGGGTATCGCGCATCGTGGCCCAGTTGAGCCCGGGCGCCGGGGTGGTGACCACCCGCGGCGACGTCCACTACGTGGTCACCGAGTACGGGGTGGCCTACCTCTACGGCAAGAGCATCCAGGAGCGGGCCCTGTCGCTGATCGGGGTGGCCCACCCCCGCTTCCGCGCGCAGCTGCTGCACCGGGCCCTCGAGTGCGGCTACGTGCGCCCGGAACTGGCCGACCTGGAAGGTCGCATCCACAATCCCCCGCCGGCGCTGCGGGCGGTGCTGCTGCTCGACGACGGCACGGCGGTGACCTTCCGGCCGGTGCATCCCACCGACGAGCCGCGCATCAAGGAGCTGTTCTACTCGTTGAGCCAGCAGAGCGTCTTCTACCGCTGGATGTCCAACCTCAAGCGCCTGCCCGAGCAGGAGCTGCGCAGCCACCTGCTGGTCGATCACCGCTCCCAGGTGGCCCTGGCGGGAGTGCTGCCGGCGGCCCACGGCGACGAGATCATTGCCGTGGGCGGCTACTTCCTGCAGGAGGGCAGCAACCGCGCCGAGGTGGCCCTGGTGGTGCGCGACGACTGGCAGTCGCGGGGCATCGGCACCTTCCTGCTGCGCCAGCTGGTGCAGCTGGCCCGCCGCAACGGCATCGCCGGCTTCTCCGCCGAGGTGCTGCGCCAGAACCAGGCCATGCAGAAGGTGTTCAACGAAAAGAGCGGCTGCCGGGCCAGCAGCCACCTGGAAGAGGGAGTGTGGTGCTACCTGCTGGACTTCGACTGAAGGCCGGTGCGCTCCCGGCAACCGCGGCGGGGAGCGGCTCGACTAGCCGCCCACCTGCGCCATGGAGGCGATGGCGCACCGGCCGGCGCCGGCCAGGTCGTTGCCGGGGGGCTTCAGGGCCACGGCCCACTGCAGGAGCTCTTCCAGTTCCTCGTCTCCGGCACCGCTGCGCAGGGCGGTGAGCAGGTCGACCGTCTTGGGAGAGAACAGGCAGGGGCGCAGCTGGCCGGCGGCCGTCAGGCGCAGCCGGTTGCAGGTGCGGCAGAAGTGGCCGTCGTAGGGGCTGATCAGGCCGATCTGGCCGCGGGCGCCGGGCAGGCGGTAGTTGCGCGAGGTGGAGTGCGGCGGCCGGGGCAGCTTCTCCAGCCGTCCCAGTCCGCCGAGGCGTTCCAGCACCTCGGCGGAGCCCACGTAACGGCGACCGGTATCCAGCCGGCTGCCGCCGGTGGGCATCAGCTCGATGAAGCGGATGTGCAGGTCGTCTTCCCTGGTGAGGTTGGCAAAGTCGACGATCTCGTCGTCGTTCAGCCCGCGCACGGGCACCACGTTGATCTTCACCGGGTTGAGCCCCACCGCCTGGGCCGCCCGGATGGACCGCCACACCCGGGAGATGTCCCCTCCCCGGGTGATGCCCCGGTAGCGCTCGGCCTGCAGGGTATCCAGGCTGATGTTGACCCGTTGCAGACCCGCCCGGTGCAGCTCGGTGGCCCGCTCGGCCAGTAGGATTCCGTTGCTGGTGAGGCTGATGTCGGGAACGCCCAGGCGGGCCAGGCCTTCCACCAGTTGCTCGAGATCCGGGCGCAACAAGGGCTCCCCGCCGGTGATACGTACCTTGCGCAGGCCGTGGGCGGCCATGATGCCCACCAGGCGCAGGATCTCGTTCGTTCCCAGCAGCTGCTCGGCGGAGAAACAGGAGCGCTGGCGATCCGCCGAGCAGTAGACGCAGCTGAGGTTGCAGCGATCGGTTACCGACACCCGCAGGTAGTCGATGCGGCGGTTGAAGCGATCGCGCAGGCCGGCGCCCTTCTCGGCCGTCCGCCCCCCGGCTGGCTGTGACTTGTGCATGCTGGCACCCTGCCGCTGAAAATCTCTCCTGCAGGAACTATCGGCGATCGGGAAAGCACTGTCAACCGGACTTGTTGTTGCCCGGGGGACTGTGACATCATGCGGGTCGCGGCGGGACCGCGGAGAAAGGACCGGCATGACGGGCGACAGCAACAAGGAAGGAAACACCCGGGCGGGCGAGGGAGAATCCGGCGGCGCTGCTTCCGCACCCCGCACCATGAAGTTCGCGCTGGCCCTGCTGGGCGGGGTGTTCCTGGCCGGGGTGGTACTGCAGAGCATGCTGAGCGGTCCCGGGGGCGTGTCCCGGCGGGCGACGGTGCTGGCGGGCCTGGCCGGCTTCTTGGGGGTCATGCTCGCCGGCCTGAGCAAGCCCTGGCGGCGCTTTCTCTCTTCCATCCAGTTCGCCGCCCCGGCGCTGTTCGTGCTGGCCGGGTTTTCCGTGCTGGGGACGCTGATCCTGCAGAACGTCGGCGGGCAGCAACTGCTCCAGGGTTACGGCCCGGGCCTGAGCCGTCTCATCAAGGGGCTGTTTCTCGACGACATCTTTCATTCCCTGGGCTTTGCCGCGGTGCTGGGCCTGGGGGCCGGGGCCCTGGGGCTGGTGGTGGCGAGGCGCCGGCGCTACAACCTGCGCACCACCGGCTCGGTGCTGGCGCACGGCGGGCTCATCCTGGTGCTGGCCGGCGCCGGGGTGGGCATGGTCTGGGGGGTCAAGGGACGCATCGACCTGCACGAGGGCCAGGAGACCGACAGCCTGGTGGTGCCCGGGCGCGACGGCCTGATCAACCGGCTGCCGCTGGGGTTCACCCTGCGCCTGGATGACTTCCGGATAGAGAAGTACGAGCCCGATTACTCCCTGATGGTCTACGCCCTCGCGGGTGAAAAACAGAAACGCCTGCTCAGCTTCAAGCCGGGCCGGGATCCGGACCGCAAGCTCGCCGCCCACGGCCTGGCGGTGACCGGCTGGTGGCCGGACTACCGCCGGCGCACCGTGGTGGAAGCGGCCGGGGATGCCGGGGGGGGAGATGTCCTGGCCGCGGCGCGGATCGATCGGGGCGGGAAGGAGACCTGGTTGTTCGACGAGCCCGGCCGGGAAGCGCAGGCGGTCGAGGTGGACGGGAAGCGGCTGCTGCTCGTCTGGCGGGAGGAGCGGGCCCGGCGCTACCTGGATTCCCTGGCGAAGATGCCGGCCTCGCCGCACCTGCTGGTGGTGGACGGTCGCGAGTTGCCCGCCCGACCGGGCGAGGAGGTGCCCTTGCCCGGCGGCCGGGGCCGGGTCAAGATCCTGCGCTTCTTCCACGACTTCGTCATGGATCCGCAGACCCGCCAGCCGGCCAACCGCTCGGCGGAGCCCCGCAACCCGGCGGTCGAGGTTTCCATCAGCGCCGCCGGCGGGCAGGAAAGCCGGCGCTGGCTGTTCGCCCGCTATCCCGATTTCCACGGCCGCGGCGCCGGCGACGAGCTGAAGCTCTCCTATCGCTACCGGCCCGGGGGAGCCTCCCGGCCCGACGCCATCCTGGTGGGCGAGAGCCGCCGGCTGTGGTCACTCGATGCGGGTAAGCTTTCAGCCCGGGCCGCCGTGAAGGTGGGCGGGGAGTTCACCCTGGGCCGGGAGCGGCTGCGGCTGGCGGCGCTGCTGCGCCCGGCGCGGCGGCGCACCGTGGAAGAGAGCGCCGGCAGCCGGGAGGTAAACCCCCTGCTGCGGGTGCGCCTGCCCTCGGGCCGGACCGTCGACGTCCGTCCCGGCAAGCCGGTTCGCTACTCCCGGGATCGCTTCCTGGTGCTGGCTCCCGGCAAGGGCGAGACGGTGCGCGACTACCTGAGCACGGTGACCGTGCTCGAGGAGGGGCGGCCGGTGCGCGAGCGCCAGCTGGTGGAGGTCAACAGCCCCCTGAGCCACGGCGGCTTCAGCATCTACCAGGCCGACTACCGCCCCGAGGACCCCACCTACTCGGGCTTCCAGGTGGTGCGGGATCCCGGCCTGTACGTCGTCTACCTGGGCTTCGCCGCCAACCTGCTGGGGGTGGTGCTGGCCATCTGGGGGCCGCGCTGGCAACGCCGGCGCCGCCGGCGGGAGGGAGGCGAGGCATGAGCCACCTGGCCGAGGCGCTGACGCTGGTATCCGTCGCCCTGTACGGGCTGGCGGCGCTGCTGTACGCCCTGATGTGGCTGGGCAACTCGCGCCCGCTGCGCCTGGGCGCCCCGCTGGCGCTGGGCGGGGGCCTGCTGGTGAACCTGGCCCAGCTGGTCTCCCGCTGGCTGGAGGCCGACCAGCCGCCCTTCAAGACCCTGTACGAGTCGCTGGTGCTGCTGGCGGCCTGCATCGGCATCGTCTACCTGGTGATAGAGCTCGTCTACCGGGCGCGCATCCTGGGCCTGCCGGCCATGCTGGGGGCGGCCGGGGCCATGCTCTATGCCTTCTCCCGCCACGACAAGGAGATCGTCAACCTGCCGCCGGCGCTGCAGAGCGGCTGGTTCGTTCCCCACGTGGTGGTGTACTTCTTCGGCTACGCGGCGCTGTTCGTGGCCTTCTGCGCCGCGGTGCTGTACCTCATCCGGCCCCGGCCCATACGCATCAGGCGCGAGGATCTCATCCCCGGCGAGAAGATCGACCTGGAGAAGCTGCTCGACGGCAGCGTGCGCTTCGGCTTCGTGCTGCTGACCTTCGGGCTGCTGGTGGGGGCGGTGTGGGCCAAGGCCGCCTGGGGAGACTACTGGGTCTGGGATCCCAAGGAGACCTGGTCGCTGGTGACCTGGCTGGTGTTCGCCGCCTACCTGCACCTGCACTACCTGGGCGGCTGGCGGGGCCAGCGCCTGGCGGTGCTGGTGGTGGTGGGCTTCGCGGCGGTGATGTTCACCTACCTGGGCATGAACCTGCTGCCCACCGCCGAGCAGAGCGCCCACGTGTACCAGTAGGGTGCGAGAGCGGCGGCGGGGGCTTCCCTCAGCCCAGCAACGACCAGAGAATGCCCGCGGCCATGGCCGAGCCGATCACCCCGGCCACGTTGGGGCCCATGGCGTGCATGAGCAGGTGGTTCTGGTGATCCTCCTCCTGGCCGACCATCTGCGCCACCCGCGCCGAGTCGGGCACCGCCGAGACCCCGGCGGCGCCGATGAGGGGGTTGATCTTGTCGCGGGAGAACAGGTTCATGAACTTGGCGAACAGCACCCCCGAGGCGGTGGCCACGGCGAAGGAGAAGGCCCCCAGGGCGAAGATGAGCAGGGAGCGGGGCTGGAGGAAGGTGTCGGCCGAGGCCGAGCAGCCCACGCACACGCCCACCAGGATGGTGACGATGTCCACGAAGGAGGTGCGCGCCGTCTGCGCCAGGCGCTCGGTGACCCCGCACTCCTTGAGCAGGTTGCCGAAGAAGAAGCAGCCGGTGAGGATGGCCGAGCCCGGCGCCACCACGGTGCAGATGAGGAAGGCGCCGATGGGGAAGAGTATCTTCTCCCGGCGGGAGACCGGCGGCGGGGTGGACATGCGGATGAGCCGCTCGCGGCGGGTGGTCAGCAGCTTCATGATGGGCGGCTGGATGACCGGCACCAGGGCCATGTAGGAGTAGGCGGCGATGGCGATGGGGGCCACCAGCTCCGGGGCCAGGATGGAGCTGAGGAAGATGGCCGTGGGCCCGTCAGCGCCGCCGATGATGCCGATGGCCCCGGCCTCGTGGGGCAGGAAGCCCAGCGCCAGGGCGCCCAGGTAGGTGACGAAGATGCCCACCTGGGCCGCCGCCCCCAGCAGCACCAGCTTGGGCCGGGCCAGCAGGCAGGAGAAATCGGTCATGGCCCCGATGCCCAGGAAGATCAGCGCCGGGTAGATGCCGGTGCGCACCCCGAAGTACAGGTAGTACATGACGCTGTACTGGCCCGTGCCCCGGGCGATCTCGCCGTTGACCAGCATGAAGAAGATCTGCTTGCCGTCGATGACGATGGGGGCCACGTTGCCCATGAGGATGCCCATGCCGATGGGCACCAGCAGCAGCGGCTCGTAGTGCTTCTTGATGGCGATGTAGATGAAGAAGATGCCCACCGCGTCCATGAGCAGGTTGCCCCAGGTGAGGTTGAGCAACGCGGTGCAGTTGAGCAGGTTGAACAGGAAGTCCATGTCTCTTCCGCCGTCAGGGTCGGCGCCGGCCCGGCCGCTGCATCAGCCCCAGCCGTCCCGACATCCGCCAGGCCGAACCCGGCCCGCCGCGCCCGGGTGCCGGCGCGCGGGCGGCCCGGGCCCGCAGTTGCAGAAACGCCGCCGCGGCCGCCGCCGCCCGCAGGGGCTCTTCGTCATCGTTTTCCCCGCCGGTACTCCCGGCCGCCGTTTCCGCGACGGGCACGGCCGCCGGGGGCGAAGCGCTGTCCGGAGCCGGGCCGGCCCGCTGCCGCCGCCGACGCCGCCAGGCGCGGCTGCTGCGCCGCATGCCGGCGATGAACAGGTACAGGCAGGTCAGGGCGATGAACACCCCGATGATGCCCACCGCCGTGATCAGGCCACCCTGACCCTGCACGATCTTCTGCCAGATGTCGGCCACCGCTCTCCTCCCGCTCTCACCAGCGCCGCCAGCATAGATAACCCGGCGGGGCCATTGCAAGCAAAAGGACTAAAAGGGGGACGGTCTTAACTTATTAACTTTTCATTTGACCTTTTGGACTCCAGTTGAGAATCTCCTTTTGCAATGCCGAGATATGCTCGTATTCATGCGACGGGTGGACTCTTCCACGTGATCTGCAGGTTCCACAACCGCCAGTTCCTCCTGGAGCACGACGGAGCCAGGGACAGGTACCTGAATTGTCTCGGGGTGGCCTGCTCCAGGACGGATGCCCGTGTTCTCGCCTACTGCCTCATGTCTTCGCACGTCCATCTGGTACTGCAGCTGGGCACCACCAGGTTGGGAACATTCACCAGGATGGTCAACGCCAGCTGGGTCAACTGGCTGAACAGGAAATATGGCCGCCTGGGAACGGCCATGGCGGAACGTCCCAACAGCGTCTTTTGTGATTCCGAGACATATGCGCTCGAGCTGGTCAGGTACGTGCACAACAACCCGGTAAGAGCGAAAATTGTTGCCAGCGCGGAAGGTAGTTCCTGGTCCAGCCACCGGGCCTATCTGGGTCTGGATAAGGCGCCTGAATGGCTGGATTTCATGCCAGTGCTGCTCCGCCTGTCGGATGACATCGTCCAGGCACGCGAGAAATTCGCCGCCTTCGTGGAAGGTGGCAAGTTCGAACCACGCCGGGCGGAGTTCTCTGGCGAGGTGTCCCGGGAGATGTCCAAGAGGATTCGCAGCCTGGTCAAGGGGCCCGTGGAGATCAGCTATCCAGTGCTGGGACCGGATGATTTCATTCTGGATGTTTACGGGAGGCAGAAGCAAGAGAACAGTGATCGGGAGCAGTTCCCTGATGTGTCGATAGGAGCCATGGACGTGCTCGAGGCGGTGTGCCGGGAGACTGGCCTGGACAAAGAGCAGCTGCTGGGTAGCAGCAGGTCGAGGGCGGTGTCGAGAGGAAGAAAGCTCACGGCCTGGATATGGTGTGAACGATTCGGCAAGCCCCAGGTCGACATCGCCGACATGTTCGGGGTCAAGCCGGCGGCGGTCAGCAGGATGATGAGAGACATGCGAAACAAGAAAGTCGCCGGCATTGATGACGAGATGGTTAAAAGGGTATTGAAAACAATGAAGAAGAGGCTGGTGGAGATTCTTGGAACCAGACCCCTGGATCCGGCATCCAGACGGGATCCCTCGAAAGTACAATCTATATTGTTACGGAGGGTTAGGGAGATAGAGGAAAGGTTGTTCGGACGGAAGGTCTTTGATGGCTAGCCGGGAGCGGCAAAAAGTTAATAAGTTAAGACCGTCCCCGTTTCTGGTGGTGGCGCTGGTGGCGGCGTGTGCCGCCGGGCCGCGCTGGCGCCTGGACGACCCCGCCGGCGACGATCACGGGCCCGGGGGGTACCGTTACCCGGAAAGCCCGGTGCTGGTGCCCGGCAGCTGCGATCTGCGGGCGGTGGTGCTGGGGCGGGAGGGGGCGGACTGGGTGCTGGAGGTGAGCTTCGCCCGGCCGGTGCGCCGGGCCCGGTTGTTTCTCACCCGCGACGAGGTGCGCCGGGTGTTCCTGCAGACGGTGGATGTCTACTTGCGGCTGGCCGGCAGCGAGCCCGCGCACCGGCAGGCATTGCCCGGCCGGCGGGTGCTCATCGCCGGCGGCTGGCACAAGGCGGTGGTGCTGAGCCCGGTGCCCGGACTGCTGGCGGAGGCGCTGGGACGCAGCACCGACCTGGCCGGCGACGTCTACCTGCCGAAAAGGGTGCGGGTGTCGGGACGGCGCCTGCGGGCGCGACTGCCGGCCGCCTTCCTGGGCGGGCGGACGCCCCGGGCGGTGGCGGTGCTGGTGGGCGGCAGCCGCCTGGGACAGTCCTTCCGCCTGGCCGATCGCCTGCGCGGCACCCTGGCCCCGGTGGGACTGCTCATGCCGGTGCTGGCCCACCCCGGCCCCTGCCGTCCCGACGACGAACAGGGACCGGGCTGCCACTTCAGCGGCTGTGCACCCTGCGGCAACCATCCCAACGTGGTGGACATCCTGGCCCCGGTCGGGCTACAAGAGAAGGCGTTGTCGGGGTATGATGTCGCCACCGGGCGCCTGGCCGAGGTGCCGGCCTGGCCGCTGGCGGCGGCGGGAGGCGAGACAGGCAAGGGACGGAGGTAGTGCTCGAAAAGTTAATAAGTTAAGACCGTCCCCGTTTTGGAGGGCAGATGGCGGAAGTGGTGCTCAAGGGAGTGTGCAAGCGTTTCGGCGAGGTGGAGGCGGTGAGCGACGTCGACCTGCACATCGCCGACGGGGAGTTGCTGGTGCTGGTGGGGCCGTCGGGTTGCGGCAAGACCACCACCCTGCGCATGGTGGCCGGGTTGGAGGAGATCAGCTCGGGAGACCTGTTCATCGACGGTCGCCGCGTCAACGACGTCCATCCCAAGGACCGCGACATCGCCATGGTCTTCCAGTCCTACGCCCTGTACCCGCACATGACGGTGCGCCAGAACATGTCCTTCGGGCTGCGCATGCGCCGCCTGGAGCGGGCGGAGATCGAGCGCCGGGTGCGGCAGGCGGCGGACATCCTGGGTTTGGCCGAGCTGCTCGAGCGCAAGCCCAAGGAGCTGTCCGGCGGCCAGCGCCAGCGCGTGGCCATGGGCCGGGCCATCGTGCGCCAGCCCAAGGTGTTTCTGTTCGACGAGCCGCTGTCGAACCTGGACGCCAAGCTGCGGGTGCAGATGCGCGCCGAGATCGCCCGGCTGCACCGGCGCCTGGGCGCCACCATCATCTACGTCACCCACGACCAGGTCGAGGCCATGACCCTGGCCGACCGCATCGCCGTCATGGCCGGCGGGGTGGTGCAGCAGGTGGGGGCGCCGCTGGAGGTGTTCGAGCATCCCGGCAACCGCTTCGTGGCCGGCTTCATCGGCAGCCCGGCCATGAACTTCCTGGCCTGCCGCCTGCAGGAGCGGGGCCGGCTGCAGGGGCAGGGGTTCGCCCTGCAGCTGCCGGCGGAGCGGGCCCGCCTGGCCGCCGGGCAGGAGGGCGAGGTGGAGCTGGGCCTGCGCCCCAATCACCTGCAGCTGCTGCCGGCGGGCGGCGGCGGCGACGACAACATCCTCGAGGCCGAGGTGGAGGTGGTCGAGCCCATGGGCTCGGAGACCTTCCTGCACCTGGACCTGTCCGGCCAGGAGCTGACGGCCCGGGTGGAGGCCGGCGCCGGGGCGACCGTGGGCCAGCGGGTGCGGCTGCGGCCCCTGCTCGAGCAGGCCCACCTGTTCGCCGGCGCCGACGGCCGGGCCATCTTCTGAGGTGGCGACGGTGAAGGCACACGGCAGCATCTGCCTGGCGATTTGCCTGCTGCTGGCCGGCGAGGCGGCGGCCGCCGACACCGTGGTGCTGTGGCACTCCTACCGGGCCGAGGAGCGCCAGGCGCTGGAGCAGACGGTCACCGCCTTCAACACCGGCCACCCGGGGGTGCAGGTCAAGACCGTCTTCGTTCCCTACGACGCCTACCTGGACAAGCTCACCGCCGCCATTCCCCGCGGCCACGGCCCCGACATCTTCATCGTGGCCCACGACCGCATCGGCGGCTGGGCCGATTCCGGGCACATCGCTCCCCTGGACGACTACCTGCCGCGGGGGCTGACGGGACGCTTCTTCAAGAAGACCATCGACCCGCTGCGCTACCGGGGCAAGCTCTACGGCCTGCCCACCGCCTTCAAGAGCGTGGTGCTCTACTACAACAAGGCCCTGGTGCCGCGGGCGCCGGCCGACACCCGGGAGATGATCGCCCTGGCCCGCGCCGCCGCCGCCCGGGGCAGCGCCGAGCAACCCCTCTACGGCCTGGTGTGGGAGCATTCCGACCTGTACTTCCACGCCGCCTGGCTGTACGGCTTCGGCGGCCGGCTCTTCGACGAGCGCGGCCGGCTGGAGCTGGACAACCCGGAAAACGTGGCCTCGCTGCGGTTCGTGCACCACCTGGTGGGCGAGCTGCACCTGGCCCCCCAGGACGTCAGCTCCATCAAGGTCACCTCGCTGTTCAACGCCGGGCGGGCGGCCATGGTCATCAACGGCCCCTGGTTCCGGGGCGAGATCGACCAGGAGAAGATCTCCTACGGGGTGGCCCTGCTGCCGGAGATCAGCCGCAGCGGCCGGCGGGCCCGGCCCTTCGTGGGCTCGGAGGCCTTCCTGCTGTCGGCGCGGGCGGCCCGGCCGCGCCGGGCCTTCACGGTCATGGAGTGGCTCACCCGCGACGCCCAGGCCCGGGTGCGCCTGCAGGTGGGACTGCAGCCGGTGGCCAACCAGGCCCTCTACGACCGCGGCCTGCAGCAGCGGGACCCGGTCATCAGCGTCTTCCGCCAGCAGCTCAAGTACGCCGTGCCCATGCGCAACAGCCCGGAGATGCAGATGGTCTGGGTGCCCATGAACCACGCCCTGGTCAACGCCGTCACCGGCCGGGCCACCCCCGCCCAGGCCCTGGCCGAGGCGCAGCTGCGGGCGGGCAGCCAGATAGAGTCCTTCCGCCAGGGCCGGCAGCTCAAGCAACGCGGCCGGGGCATGGACGACTTCCTGGCGGCCATGCTCTGGGTGGGAGCGGCCGTGGCGCTGCTGCTGGGGCTGCTGGTGGTGGTGTTCTACCGCCGCTTCCGGCAACTGCTGCGCCAGGCCCGGGAGCAGAAGAGCGCCTACGCCTACGTGGCCCCGGCCCTGCTGGCCATCGGCCTGCTGGTGCTGGTGCCCTTCGTGGTGGGGCTGGGGCTCTCGTTCTTCCGCCACTACCAGGGCGAGTACTACTACGTGGGCCTGAAGAACTTCACAGACATCCTGGCCTCGCGCGAGTACCCCCTCGACGATCCCTTCAGCTTCTACTACAAGCTGTTCATCACCGTGGCGTGGACGGCGGCCAACGTCGTCATCCACGTGGCCATCGGCCTGGGGCTGGCGCTGCTGCTGCGCAACCCGCTGCTGCGCCTGCGCCGGCTGTACCGGGTGCTGCTCATCATCCCCTGGGCCATTCCCAACTACATCACCGCCATCATCTGGCGGGGCATGTTCGACGCCGACGAGGGGGTGATCAACCACCTGCTGGGAACGGTGGGCTTCTCCTGGTGGAACTCGCCCTGGTCGGCCTTCCTGGCCAACCTGGTGGCCAACTGCTGGCTGGGCTTCCCCTTCATGATGGTGGTCAGCCTGGGGGCCCTGCAGTCCATTCCCCGGGAGCTGTACGAGGCCGCCGAGGTGGACGGGGCCAGCCGCTTCGAGATGTTCCGCCGCATCACCCTGCCGCTGCTCAAGCCGGCGCTGTTTCCGGCCATCATCCTGGGCACCATCTGGACCTTCAACATGTTCAACATCATCTACCTGGTCAGCCGCGGCGCGCCCAACGGGGCCACCGACATCCTGGTCATCGAGGCCTTCCGCTGGGCCTTCGAGCGCGGCGACCGCTACGGCTACGCGGCCGCCTACTCGACGCTGATCTTCCTCATCCTGCTGGGCTACACCCTGCTCACCAACCGGGTGAGCCGGGCCACCGAGGGGGCCTTCGACTAGCCATGGCCGCCAAGTCCAAAAGCCGCCTGGGCCTGTGGTTGACCCACCTGTTTTTCGTGGCCTTCATCGCCGTGGTGCTGTTTCCCGTGCTCAAGGTGTTCCAGATCGCGCTGGAGCCGCGGCAGACCTTCGACATGCGCCTCAGCCCCCTGCCCGACAGCTTCAGCCTGGAGAACTTCCTGGCGGTGGTCACCCGTTCCAAGGTCGAGGGCCTGGGCCCGGAGCTGCAGCCCGGCGACGCCGGGCGCCTGGCCGGGCTGCTGGCCGCGGTTCCCCCCCCGCCGGCCGCCGCCGACGAGGAGGCCGACGACGACGAGGAGGACGAGTGGGAGCTGCCGGAAGCCGGCGCCCGCCTGCTCGAGAGCAAGGGCTGCTTCGCCTGCCACCTGCTGGGCGACTACGGCCGCGAGGGCCTGGGCGGGGACCTGCGCCGGGCCGCCCGGCTGGGGCGCGCCGGGCTGGCGAGCTGGCTCGAGGATCCCGGCCCGGAAAACGCCCGCCGCCTGGGCATCAGCGACAAGCCCCT
This sequence comes from Deltaproteobacteria bacterium, assembly GCA_003647095.1. GTDB lineage: Bacteria > Myxococcota > B64-G9 > B64-G9 > B64-G9 > B64-G9. The sequence goes on along the minus strand of QMME01000023.1, from coordinate 348 downwards.
GGGAGCCATGCAGCGGCGCACGGTGTGGGTGTTCGGCCACCAGCTGTTCAACAGCCTGGTGGTGTCGCTGGCCACCACCCTGCTGGGCATCTTCCTGGCCTGTACCGCCGCCTATGCCTTCAGCCGCTTCCGCTTTCCCGGGCGGCGCAGCGGCCTGCTGGCCTTCCTGGTCATCCAGATGTTTCCCGGCACCATGATGATGATCCCGCTGTACATCCTCATCGACAAGCTGGGACTGCTGGACCAGCTGCTGGGGCTGATCCTGGTCTACTCCACCTTCGCCATTCCCTTCTGCGTTTGGATGCTCAAGGGCTACTTCGACACCATCCCCCGCGATCTGGAGGAGTC
>QMME01000022.1 GCA_003647095.1 Deltaproteobacteria bacterium | reverse complement strand
CTACAGCGAGAGAACGGCCCAGGAAATCGACGACGAGGTACGGCGCATCGTGGAAGAGGCCTACCACAAGGCCCGCAACCTGCTTACCACCAATATCGATGCCCTGCATCGCCTGGCCGAAGCCCTGCTGGTGTATGAAACTCTCGAAGGTGACGACGTCGACAAGATCGTCCGCGGCCAGGAGATCGGCAGGCCTCCACCACTGGAGACCCGCCTGGTTGCGCCCCCCGCGGAGGAACCCGAGATCAAGCCAGACGGCGACAAGCCCGACAAGGTGCCTCCCAAGCCGGAACCGGAACCAGGCATGGCATGAACAGCAGCGGGAGGAGGGCAGATGTCCATGGAAAGAGTTCCCATGACCCCGCAGGGATACCAGCAACTACAGGAAGAGCTGAAACGACTCAAGAGCGAGGAACGCCCGCGGATCATTCGCGCCATCGAGGAAGCCCGGGACCACGGTGACCTGAGCGAAAACGCCGAGTACGACGCCGCCAAGGAAAGCCAGGCCCAGCTCGACCGTCGTATCGGCGAGATCGAGGACAAGCTGGCCCGGGCCGAGGTAATCCGTCCTGAAGACACCCAGGGAGACCGGGTGGTCTTCGGTGCCCGGGTATTGATTACCGATCTCAACAACGACCGCCAGCTGTCCTACCGGCTGGTCGGGGAAGACGAGGCCGATCGTTCCCAGAACAAGATCTCCGTGCGCTCGCCACTGGCCCGGGCCATGATCGGCAAGGTGGTGGGTGACATGTTCGTGGTCCAGACACCGGGCGGCGAGAGGGAATATGTGGTCGACGAGATTCATTTCGACTGAAGCGAAGGCCCGCCACCTCGGCCCGGCCGGCGCGCTGGCGCTGCTGCTGGTGCTGCTGGCCGCCGCTTGCTCGCCGGTGGCCGACCTGTTGCTGCGCGGTGACCAGCTGGCGAAGGAACAGAAGTACGCCGAGGCCCTGGCCGCCTACGCCGAGGCCGACAAGCACGAGAAGGACACCGTGCAGGGGCTGTGCCGCGCCGGCGACCTGCAGCTCAAGCTGGGCCGGGCCGACCTGGCCCAGAAGGCCTTCGAGCAGGCTCTGGAGAAACACCCCGATTCGGCCCGGGCCTACCTGGGCCTGGCCCGCGTCTACCTGGCTCGCAAGATGGAAGCGACGGCCATCCAGGCGCTGGATCGCGCCGCCCAACTCGACCCCCGGTCGCCCCGGCCCTGGTATCTCAAGGGGCGCATCTTCCACGACAAGGGCGATCTCGACCAGGCCGTGATCATGTACGAAAACGCCATCCGCCGCGACAAGAGCCATGTCAAGGCTCACCTGGGGCGGGGCGACATCTTCTTCCAGCGGGGAGATCTCAAGAAAGCCTTGCGCGCCTACACCCTGGCCATTCGTTTTGATCCGCGTAATGCCACCGCCCTGATACAGGTGGGACGCACCTTCCTGCTGGCCCACCGTCCCCAGAACGCGGCCGAGACGCTGGAAAAGGCCTGCCGGGTGGATCGCCGCAACTCCTGGGCTCATTTCTACCTGGGAGAAGCCTACTTGCAGCTGCGCAAGCTGGAAAACGCGGTAAACCATTTCCAGCAGGCCCTGCGTCTCAACCGCAAGCTGGGACTGGCCCACGTGCGCCTGGGCCGCATCTACGAGGCCAACCTCATGCCGGATCGGGCCTACGATGCCTACCGCCGCGGTGCGAAGGCCGATCCGCGCTGCTTCGAGGCCTACCTGAACCTGGCCCGCATACAGATGGATCGTAACCAGGCCCGGGCCGCCGCCCGCAGCCTGCAGCGGGCGCTCAAGGCTCAGCCCGATTGCGTCGATTGTCGCATCATGCTGGGCAAGCTCCACATCAAGCGGCGCAAGTGGCGGGCCGCGGTGAAGGTGCTGGAGCAGGTGGTACGCCAGCACTACGACAACAACGAGGCCCACTTCGAGCTGGGTCGGGCCTACCTGGGGCTGGGCATGGTGGCCAAGGCCACCGCCGAGTACAACGCCCTGGCCATGGCCAATGATACCCAGCGCGCCGAGGCCCTGTTGAAATTGCTCCAACGCCAGGGTGGCCGTCGCTGAGATGGACGCCGACGATACCCGCGCCGTCCTGAACACCTCCATCCAGTACATAAAGGGGGTGGGTCCGCGCCGGGCCGAAAGTTTCGCTTCCCGGGGCATACGAACCGTTGCCGATGCCCTGCTGTTTCTTCCCCGCACCTACGAGGACCGGCGCCGGGTGGCCACCATCGCCACCCTGGAAATCGGGCAGCGGGTGAGCTTCCGGGCCCGGGTGGAGGATTTCGCGGTGCGCCGCATCGGGCGTTCGCCCCGCCGGCAGATGTTCGAACTGCTGCTGGGGGACGACACCGGCCGCATCACTTGCCGCTGGTTCCACTTCAACCAGGCTTCGTTCGCCAATCGCTTCCGGCGGGGAGAATGGGTACGCGTGGCCGGCAAGGTGAGCAACTACCGGGGCCGGCGGGTCCTCATTCATCCCGACGTGGAGAAGGTGCTCACCAGCGCCGACGATGCCGGCGAGGACTTCGCCGCCGTGGTGCCGGTCTATCCCGAGATCGAGGGCATCTATCCCAAGGTGGTCCGCCGGGTGATGCGCCGCGTGGTGGGCAATTATTCCGCCCATTACCCGGAACGCCTGCCCGCGCAGATGCGGCAGCGCCTGCGCCTGCCCGGCGTGGACGAAAGCTTGCGCCTGGTTCACTTCCCTCCCCGGCAGGCCGACCTGGCCGCCTACCAGCAATGGCGTACCCCCCAGCAACGCCGGCTGGTGTTCGAGGAGTTTCTGCTGCTGCAACTGGGCCTGGCCCTGCGCCGGCGGCGCTGGAAGAGCAATCCGGCAGAGGTCCGGGCCGCGCCCGGCGAACTGCACCGGCTGGCCCGGGAGATGTTCGGCTTCGAGCTGACCGGGGCGCAGAAACGGGTGCTGGCCGAGATCGCCGGTGACATGGCCGCGGCCCAACCCATGAACCGCCTGCTGCAGGGAGACGTGGGTTCGGGAAAAACCGCCGTGGCCCTGCTGGCGGCTCTGCTGGCCCGGCAGGCCGGGGCCCAGACGGCGCTAATGGCTCCCACCGAGATCCTTGCCGAGCAGCATTTCGCCAAGCTGGGCCGGGTTGCCTCGCGCCGGCTGGCCGGGCAACCGGGTCTGCGCCTGGAGCTGCTTACCTCCTCGGTGAAGGGGGCCCGGCGGGAGCAGGTACTGGCGGCGGTGGCCGCCGGCCAGGTGGACCTGCTGGTGGGAACGCATGCGCTGCTGCAGCAACGGGTGCAGTTCGCCCGCCTGGGGCTGTGCATCATCGACGAGCAGCACCGCTTCGGTGTCATGCAGCGGGCCCGGCTCCGGCAGAAGGGCAAGCAGCCGCACGTGCTGGTGATGACGGCCACCCCCATTCCCCGCACCATGGCCATGACACTCTACGGGGATCTCGACGTCTCGGTCCTGGACGAGTTGCCACCCGGACGAGTGCCCATCCGCACCGTGGTGCTGCGTGGCAACCAGGCCAGCCAGGCCTACCGCCAGGTGCGCCGCGAGGTCGAGGACGGCGGCCAGGCCTACGTCGTCTACCCGCTGGTACAGGAGTCGGAGAAGATCGACCTGCGTGACGCCAGCAGCATGTTCGAGCGGCTGCGCCAGGGAGCCTTCTCCGGACTGTCGCTGGGCCTGCTGCACGGACGCATGGATGCCGACGAGAAGGAACAGGTGATGAAGCGCTTTGCCCGGGGACAGCTGCAGATCCTGGTGGCCACCACGGTCATCGAGGTGGGTATAGACGTGCCCCGGGCCACGGTCATGGTGGTGGAACACGCCGAGCGCTTCGGTCTCAGCCAGTTGCACCAGTTGCGGGGGAGGGTGGGGCGTGGCCGGCGACCGGGCAGCTGCTTCCTGGTGGCCCACAACCTGGCCTCGGAAGACGCACGCCGGCGCCTGCAGGTCATGGCCCGGACCAGCGACGGCTTCGAGATCGCCGAGGCCGACCTGGCCATCCGCGGACCCGGAGAGTTCCTGGGTACCCGCCAGTCGGGGTTGCCGGTGTTCGCCTTCGGTGACCTGGTGCGCGACGCCGACCTGCTGCAGCTGGCCCGCGACGAGGCCCGGACACTGGTGGAGGCCGATCCCGAACTGAAGCGCCCCCAGCACGCGGCCCTGCTGGAGGGGCTGCGCCAGCGCTGGGCCGGTGCCCTGGCACTGGCCGAGGTGGGCTGAACGACGAGGAGGACAATCACCATGCGTTGTGAACACTGCGGACACGAGCAGGCACAGGGTCGTTTCTGCGACAACTGCGGGCGCATGCTGACCCGTATTCGGCTGGAGCCGGAGGACACGGAAACTGCATCCCCGCAACGCCCGGCGCCGCCCCAGGTTCGCTGCAGCCACTGCGGTCACCAGCAGGCCGGGGGCCGTCTGTGCGCCCAGTGCGGCATGCAGCTCGACTACTATTCGGCCGCGGACGACGGGGAGCCCCGGACGCTGGTCTGCCCGGAATGCGGGGTGCATACCACCCGCGTGGTCTGTCCCAACTGCTCCATTCGCATTCCCGTACCCGAGGAGGAATGAATTGGCCCGGGTACCCATGCCCGGCCGGCTGTCAGAGCGCCACGCCGTGAAAGTGGTGCTGCGGCGGGCCAAGCTGCATACCGTGTGCGAGGAAGCCCGCTGCCCCAACATGGGCGATTGCTTCGGCCGGCACACGGCCACCTTCCTGGTGCTGGGCGACACCTGCAGCCGCAACTGCGGCTTCTGTTCCATCGGCCACGGCCGGCCCGCCCCGCCGGACGCCGACGAACCCCGGCGGGTGGCCGAAGCGGTCGGCCAGCTGGGTATCCGCCACGTGGTGATCACCTCGGTCACCCGCGACGACCTGCCCGACGGCGGTGCCGGCCACTTCGTCGGCTGCCTGCACGAGATCCGTGCCCGCAATCCCGGAGTCACGGTCGAGCTGCTGGTACCGGACTTCGCCGGTCAGCGGTCGGCGCTGGAGACGGTACTGGCGGAAAAGCCAGACGTGCTCAATCACAACCTGGAGACGGTGCCGCGCCTTTACCGGCGGGTTCGCCCGCAGGCCGACTTCCGCCGTTCCCTGCAGCTGCTGGCCCGGGCCCGGGAGGCAGGCGGCGAGGTGGTGGTCAAGTCGGGGCTCATGGTGGGACTGGGAGAGACCCGGCAAGAGGTGGAGGAGGTGCTGCGGGATCTGGCCCGGGCGGGTTGCCAGGTGGTCACCATCGGCCAGTACCTGCAGCCCACCCGCCAATCACTGCCGGTGGAGCGGCTGGTTGAAGAAGAGGAATACCGGCATTACCGCCGTCTGGGCACTGAGCTGGGCCTGGTGGTGGTGGCCGGCCGGCTGGTGCGCAGCTCCTACCGGGCCCGGGAGACACTGGCCGGTCTCAGGCACGGTTGGACAGGCCGGGGAAAAAAGTGTAATATTTAGCGACAAAGGTTGTAATTCCGGCCGCAACAGACACCAACAGGAGGCCAGGCAGATGTCGGCGGTGGAAAGAGAAATAGAAATAGCAGCCCCGGTGGAGAGGGTCTTCGAGGTGGTGGCCGACGTGGCCAGCTACCCGCAGTTTCTCGACGGGCTGGGCATGGTGGGGGTGGAGGTCCTGGAATCGGGAGACGACTTCCAGGTGGTCAGGCACTCCGTGAAGAAGATGGGCACCGTGGTTACTTACACCTTGCGCTACTCCCTGCAACGACCGCAGAGAATCAGCTGGAACTTCGTGGAAGGACAGATGATGAAGGACAACCGCGGTTCCTGGGAGTTTACCGACCTGGGCGACGGCCGCACCCGGGCCCACTACCAGGTAGAGGTGCGCTTCGGTATGCTGGTGCCCAAGTCGCTGGTCAATGCCATGGTGGCCAAGGAACTGCCGCAGATGCTGGAGGCTTTCAAGAAGCAAGCCGAAGGTTGAACCTCGCCAGGTACCGGCAGTCAAGGGGGAGGGCAGGAAGACATGGTAGAGCAAGTGCAGAATCCATCGATCGCCGCCGTGGGCGAGATGATCAAGAAGATGCGTGAGGGAGCCGGTCTGAGCCTGGGCGAGCTGGCCGAGCGGGCCGGCATCAACGAGGACGAACTGCGCAGCATCGAGCAGGACATGATCTCTCCGGCCCTGGGAGTGTTGACCAGGATCTGTGACGGGCTGGGAGTGGGTATCGGGCACTTCTTCCAGCAGGGACCGCGCAAGCTCTTTTCTCTGGTACGGGCCTCCGACGAGAAAGCCGGCACCCGCTTCGCCTCCAAGAACGGCGCCGATCACGGCTACGAGTACCTGTCGCTGGGAGCAGAGAAGAGAACCCGGGTGATGGAACCATTCCTGGTCACCCTGCGCCCCCCCTCCGATTCCAGCGGTCACCGGGCCCAGATCGAGGAAGACTACGGCACCCACCAGGGAGAAGAGTTCATCTACGTGCTCGAGGGCAAGATTCGCGTGGACCTCCAGGGACGCACCTACATCCTCGAGCCCGGCGATTCCATCTACTACGACGCCAGCGTGCCCCACCGGGTGCTGCACGAGGGCGAAAGCGTCAGCCGGGTTCTGGCGGTGATTCACATACCCCGCAAGAACGACTAGTCTGCATACCCTGCAATATTTTCACAGACCCTGGCACACCTTGCATGCGTTTCCACGACAGTAGCCACGGTACCAACCACCCCTGAAAGGAGCCAACATCTTGAAAATCAAGGATGTTCATTTTTCTGACAGGTAGCCGAATATATGGTACGCAAATTGCGTAAGATAAGTTACGAGGTGACACCATGCTTGATGCCTACATCATAGAAGAACTCAAGAAGAAAAAGCAGCGCCGGCGGCAACAGCAGCAACCACGCCCGGAGATGACCATCTTCGACATCGATCCCCCCGACGAGACCGACAGCAGTGACCGCGACGATGACTCCCGGTCGGTGGTGATCATCGATTATGGAGCCTGAGTTCACAGCGGGGCTTCATTCATCCCCATTTTCTTTCCCGGCAACGACTACCTGACAACCGCTACGCCTGCGGGACGTTCCCTGCGAAGTACGTGATTGATGGAGCTTGTGTGTTTACCGGCTGCCGTGCTATCTGTGACCCCGTTCACTGCAAGAACCATCCGGCCTCGTACCGGGGGCCCACAAGACAAGGAGGCAGGTCATGACGGAGATAGTCCAGGTGGTAGCGCGCGAGATTCTCGATTCCCGGGGCAATCCCACCCTGGAGGTGGAAATCGGTCTGTCCAGCGGGGCAGTGGGCCGTTTCGCGGTGCCCTCGGGAGCCAGCACCGGCAGCCACGAGGCGCTGGAACTGCGCGACGGCGACAGCGCCCGCTACCAGGGCAAGGGAGTGCACCAGGCCATCGAGAACATCACCGAGAAGATCGCCCCGGAGATAGCCGGGCTCGACGCCAGCGACCAGATCTCGCTGGATCGCCTGTTGTGTGAACTCGACGGCACTCCCAACAAGTCCCAGCTGGGTGCCAATGCCATCCTGGGGGTGTCGCTGGCGGCGGCGCGGGCGGCGGCCCAGGCCGCGGAGATGCCCCTGTATCGATACATCGGCGGGGTGCATGCCCACCTGTTGCCGGTGCCGCTGATGAACATTCTCAACGGCGGCAAGCACGCCCAGAACAACGTCGACCTGCAGGAATTCATGGTGGCTCCGGTGGGTGCCGACAACTTCACCGAGGCCCTGCGCTGGGGTGCCGAGGTGTACCACCAGCTCAAGAAGGTACTGTCCGAGGCCGGCAAGGCTTCCGGGGTGGGCGACGAAGGTGGTTTCGCCCCCCAGCTCGACTCCAACGAGGAAGCCCTGGCGGTCATCGTCAAGGCCATCGAACGTGCCGGCTACCAGCCGGGCGACCAGGTGGCCATCGCCCTCGATCCCGCGGCCAGCGAGTTCTACGACGCCGACAAGAAGATCTACCGCCTGAGCGGCGAGGGGCGCGATCTTCCCACCGCGGAGATGATCGACTTCTACGCCGCTCTGGTGGACAAGTACCCCATCGTCTCCATCGAGGACGGCCTGGCCGAGGACGACTGGTCGGGCTGGGCCGACATGACAGCCAGCATGGGCGACCGCATACAGATCGTCGGCGACGACCTGTTCGTGACCAACACCGAGCGCCTGGGCCGGGGCCTGGCCGAGAACTCCGCCAACTCCATCCTCATCAAGGTCAACCAGATCGGCACGCTCACCGAGACCCTGGATTGCATACGCCTGGCCCAGACCAGCGGCTGGACCACGGTCATCTCCCACCGTTCGGGAGAGACCGAGGATACCACCATCGCCGACCTGGCAGTGGCCACCTCGGCCGGCCAGATAAAGACCGGCGCCCCCTGCCGCTCCGAACGCGTGGCCAAGTACAACCAGCTGCTGCGCATCGAGCAGTGGCTGGGTGACCAGGCTCGTTACGCGGGACTGGGGGGATTCCGGCAGGAGCGCGCTTGACACGGTCCCGGCGGCGGTGTTAGATAGCGCGCTGTTGCCGGGGCGTAGCGCAGCCTGGTAGCGCACTTGCTTGGGGTGCAAGTGGTCGCTGGTTCAAATCCAGTCGCCCCGATAAGAGCCGGGTGGTCAGCCGATCACCCGGCTTTTTTACTCCTGCGGTGGTTGACATCATCTTCCGTGGCAAGTACCTTGCGCCTCATGCTGGAGATACTGCTGAGCAACGACGATGGTATCGATTCCCCGGGACTGGCGGCCCTGGAGCAGGCCCTGGGAGTCCTGGGACGGGTCTGGGTGGTGGCTCCCGACGGCGAGCGTAGCGCCAGCTCGCGCAGCATCACCCTGGACCGGCCCTTGCGGGTCAGGCAACACGCCCCGCGACGCTTCGCCGTGGACGGTACCCCGGCCGACTGCGTGCTGCTGGCCTGCCGCAGCCTGCTGCCGCAGGTGCCGCAACTGGTGGTGGCCGGCGTCAACCTGGGCTACAACATCGGAGAAGACCTGGACTATTCCGGCACCGTGGGAGCGGCGGCCGAGGGGGCCCAGCAACGGGCCCGGCTGGCGGTGGCGGTGAGTACCGTTTCCTCGGCCGACCAGCAGCTGCTGCTGCGGGCGGCCGGTTTCGCGGCCTCCTTGATCGGCAAGCTGCTGGAACACCTTCCCCCGGAGCGTACCTACCTGAACATCAATGTTCCCCCGGACAGCAACGGGCAGATCCGCTGGACCAGGCAGGGCAATCCGCTTCCCCGCGGCACCGTCATCATCGGCAGCGATCCCCGGGGCAAGAAGTACTACTGGATCGCCGAGCGCCCCGACGAGAAGGAGCCCCCGCCGGAGACGGACCGGGGAGCACTGGCCCGGGGCAACATCTCTGTCAGCCTGCTCACCCTGGCGCGCGACTTTCCCGGCCGGTGGCAGGCACCGGCACTCTGAGCCGGCGTCCCCGGAGACCATGCCCGTGAACGACGACCCCACCCGGCAGGCCAGGCAACAGATGGTGGAACGCCAGTTGCGGGCCCGCGCCATCAGCGACGAGCGCGTGCTGGCAGCCATGGGACGGGTACCCCGTCACCTGTTCGTACCGGAAAGCTACCGGCACGAGGCCTACGACGATCACCCGCTGCCCATCGGCCGGGGCCAGACCATCTCCCAGCCGTACATGGTGGCCCTGATGACCCAGGCACTGGGACTGCGGGGCGGCGAGCGGGTGCTGGAAATCGGCACCGGGTCCGGCTACCAGGCAGCCATCCTGGCCGAGCTGGCCGCCGAGGTGATCTCCCTGGAGCGCCTGCCGGAGCTGGCCGAGCAGGCCCGGCAACACCTACGATTGGTGGGGGCCGACAACGTCGAGGTTCAGGTGGCCGACGGCACCAGGGGCTGGCCGGCACGCAGTCCCTACCAGGGCATAGTGGTCACCGCCGGAGCGCCGGCACCGCCCCGGCCCCTGCTGGAGCAACTGGCCCCGCAAGGCCGCCTGGTGGTTCCGGTGGGGGACCGCTTCACTCAGATACTGGAAATACACACGCGCACCGGGCCACGAGGTTACCAGGTGCGCCGGGACACCGCCTGCCGGTTCGTCGACTTGGTGGGCGAACACGGCTGGCCGGAGACATGAAAGCAAGCGGCTATATCATTACCTTCGTGAAGGGCATCCTGGTGGGAGTGGCCAACATCATTCCCGGGGTATCTGGCGGCACCTTTGCACTGATCCTGGGAATATACGAACGGTTGATCGGCGCCCTGGGTTCGGCCGGCACTCGCAGCCTGGCGGTGCTGGCCCGCTGGCTGGTCAAACCGGGCGACCGGGAACGCCGCCGGGAACTGCTCGCCGAACTGGCCCGGCTGGATTTCTGGTGGCTGCTGGTGCTGGCCGCCGGAGCGGCCGCGGCCATCCTGGCCAGTTCCCGGGTCATCGTCTTTCTGCTCGATCACTACCGCTCGGCCACGCTGGCGTTCTTCGTGGGCTTGATCGTACCCTCGGTGCTGGTGCCCTACGGCATGATGGAGCGCCGCGGCTGGCCCCAGGCCCTTGCCTGCCTGGCCGGTTGCACCCTGCTGGTGGTGTTCACGGCACTGGTACCTCCTGCGACGGGGGGCACCGACAACCCGCTGATGCTGTTTTTCTCGGGGGCCCTGGCCATCAGCGCCATGATCCTGCCCGGGGTGTCGGGTTCCTTCGTACTGATGGTACTGGGTCAGTACCGGGCCGTGCTCGAGGCCATCAACCACTGGAACCTGCTGCCGCTGGGGATCTTCGCCGCCGGCTGCCTGGTGGGATTGCTGGCCTTCGTCAGGATGCTCAAGTACCTGCTGGAACACTACCACGCCACTACCCTGGCCTTTCTCATCGGCCTCATCCTGGGCTCCCTGTGGGTACTGTGGCCTTTCAAGGAGGTGGCCGCGGGGGCCAAGCTGGTTGAAGGCCGCAACATCTGGCCCACCGGCTTCGACCGGGAAGTCCTTTACGCCTTGCTGGCCGGCCTGGCGGGCATGGCCTGTTCTGCAGGCCTGAACCGCCTGGGTCGCAGCGAAACGGGCGGGGCAGGGGAGGCAAGGGGGTGAAGGCATTCGCCGGGATGCTCCTGCTGGCGGCGACCTGGCTGCTGGTGGCCGGTTGTGCCGCTCGCTCGCCCGTTTTACGGCCGGTGCCGGATGCCGAGGCGGTAGGCATCTTCCACGTGGTCAAGCCCGGCGAAACCTTGTGGGGCATTTGCCGCCGCTTCGGGGCCCGGCCCCAGGAAGTGGCCGAGATAAACGGCATCGAGGACGCCAGTCACCTGCGGGTGGGTCAGACCGTGTTCATTCCCGACGTGGCCGGCGAACAACCAGACAGCGAAAAGCCACAGCGGCCGGAACGACCTGGCAAGGTCATCAGGCACTTCCAGGGAATGTTCATCTGGCCGGTTGACGGGCGGCTGACCTCCCGTTTCGGCATCCGGGGACGCCGTCGCCACGACGGTATCGACATCGCCGCCGCCGCGGGCACCCCCATCCGCGCCGCGGCCGCCGGCCGAGTGCTGTTCGCCGGCAACCAGAGTACCGGTTACGGCAACCTGGTGATCCTGCACCATGCCCAGGACATGATCACCGTCTACGCTCATTGCCGGCAGTTGCTGGTGGTCGAGGGCCAGAGGGTGCAGCAGGGACAGACCATCGCCACCGTGGGCAGTACCGGCCGCTCCACCGGACCCCACCTGCACTTCGAGATCCGCAAGCGCACCCGGCCCCGCAATCCGCTGTTCTTCCTGCCCAGAAAATGAAGGAGGTGCCAGCATGATCGAGTTGAAGGACTTCATTCGTGACGTGCCCGACTTCCCCAAGCCCGGCATAGTCTTCAAGGACATCACTCCCTTGCTGCAGGATGCCCGGGCCTGGGCCCAGGCCATCGAGCAGATGCAGCAGCGCACCCAGGCCCTGCAGGCGGACCTGCTGCTGGGAATAGAGAGCCGCGGCTTCCTCTTTGCCGGAGCCCTGGCCAAGCAACTGGGCCGGGGACTGATCATCGCCCGCAAGCCGGGTAAGTTGCCCTATCGCAGCGACGAGGTCTCCTACGACCTGGAATACGGCAGCAATACCCTGCAGATGCACGTCGATGCCGTGAAGCCCGGCCAGCGGGTGATCATCGTCGACGACCTGCTGGCCACCGGTGGCACCGCCGCGGCCTGTTCACGACTGGTAGGCAAGCAACGAGGAGTGGTGGCCGGCTACCTGTTCTGCGTGGAGTTGTCCTTCTTGCAGGGACGCCGGCAACTGGGTGACGCCCCGGTGGAAAGCCTGTTGCAGTACTGACCCGCACCGGCTCGTCTTGACAACCAGCGGCACAACCATTAATTACACCAGCGGTGGTGGTTGTGGCGGTTGCGCCCCTGTAGCTCAGCTGGATAGAGCATCCGCCTCCTAAGCGGAAGGCCACCTGTTCGAATCAGGTCGGGGGCGTTGCAGTAAAGGAGGGTAGCCGGTGGCGGGAGACGGTGTGACGACGACGAAGGGCACCATCCAGGTGCCGGTGGAGATGTGGGAGGAGTGGGAACGAATCTTCCACAGCGGGGCCCGTGGTACCCACCTGTTGTTCACCAACGACATGATTCGCCGGGCCTTCGCCCAGGCCCTGGCGGGTGAGTCCTTGAACGACGAGAAACTGGTGGCCAGGATTCAACAGGCACTGGCGGTGCTGATGGATGCCGAGACCCTGTTCGATCAACAGCAGTTCGTCGAATCACTGGATGACAGCACCCGCGCGGCCCTGGTGCAGCTGTATTTCGGTCTGCTGGATCGCTACCTGGCTGGTGACGACAGCCAGCCGGAGGTATTGCACTGAAAAGTCGTCGAGCAGCCAGCATGCGGATACCTTCCTACGTGCGGAAGGTGGTTGCCAGGCTGCGGGCCGCAGGATACGAAGCCTTTCCCGTGGGCGGGGCGGTGCGCGACCTGCTGCTGGGCCGGCGCAGTGCCGACTGGGACGTCACCACCAACGCCCGTCCGGAACAGACCGGCAAGTTGTTCGCCCACACCGTTCCCACCGGCCTGCAACACGGTACGGTATGCGTGCTGGTGGGCCGGCAGGCAGTGGAGGTGACCACCTACCGGGGAGATATCGGCTACTCCGACGGGCGCCACCCCGACCAGGTGGTATTCCTCGATTCGCTGGCGGAAGACCTCAAGCGGCGCGACTTCACCATCAACGCCATGGCCCTGGACCTGGACAGCGGCCGCATAATCGATCCCTTCGGCGGCCGCCGCGACTTGCGCCGCAGATTGATACGGGCGGTGGGGGATGCCGACAAGCGCTTTGCCGAGGACGGGCTGCGTCCCCTGCGGGCGGTGCGCTTCGCCGGGGTACTCGACTTTTCCATCGAGAAGAAGACCTTCGCCGCCATCGACCGGGCCCGGGACACCTTCCGGCAGGTGGCCCCGGAGAGGATCCAGCAGGAGCTGGTGAAGATGCTGGCCGCCCGCCGCGCCGACCGGGCGGTGGAACTGCTGCGGAAAAGCGGGCTGTTGGCCGAGATTCTTCCCGAGTTGCTTCCCGGCGTCGGTTTCGCCCAGAACAGCTTCCACCGGCACGACGTCTACCGCCATACCCTGGCCTGCCTGCGTCATGCCCACGGCGACGGGGTCTTCAAGCTGGCGGTGCTGTTGCACGACGTGGGCAAGCCCCAGGTGGCCGAGGGAGAACCCGGCCAGCGCACCTTCTACCGGCATGAACAGGTATCGGCGGAAATGGCCGGGCGGATCATGCGCCGCCTGCGCTTCGCCAACCGCGATCGGGAACGGGTGGTGGCCTTGATCAAGAACCACATGTTCCACTACGAGCCCGGCTGGACGGACGGTGCCGTGCGCCGGCTGGTGCGGCGGGCCGGGGTGCAGCTGCTCGACGAGCTGTGGGAACTGCGCCGGGCCGATGCCTGGGGCCGGGGACCGGGCCTGCGGGCGGCCCTGGCCAACCTGAGGCAGCTGCAGGCCCGGGTGGAGGAGGTACTCGCCGAAGACGCGGCCCTGAAGGTGTCCGACCTGGCCATCGACGGCAACGACGTCATGCGGGTGCTCGGCTGTCCCCCCGGGCCGCAGGTGGGGCAAGTGCTGGAGCGCTTGCTGGAATTCGTGCTGGACGACCCGCAGTTGAACCAGCGCCGGCGTCTGCTCAAGCTGGTGCGTGAGTGCGGCCGCTGAGCCTCAGCGAATGATACGCCGCCCCATCTTCTTCTTTTCCAGGATCAACTTTTCGAAGGCTCGCGCCACGTCGTACATGGCCAGGTGCAGGGGGCTGAGATCGTGGTCGAAGCCAGCTCGCGAGCCGCAGTCGCCATAGAGTATGGCCACCGGCTTGTGGTGCACCGATACCGGTACCAGCAGTACCCGCGAGGGACGCACCGGGCCCAGCGCCGAGATGAACACGTCGTTGATGGTGGTGCGCGGCAGGGAGCCGAAGTAGTCGGTCTGGGTGTCGTGAACGGTCTTGAATACCGAGGGCACGTTCAGGGGAATCATGATGCCCTTGACCTGGGCGGTGTTCATGTCGTGCCCGGCCCCCAGCCAGCCAACCAGCAACTCCCGGCGCACCACGAACAGCACCACCCGGGGCATGAAAGAAAGCGCGAAGCCCACCAGCAAGCGGGCGATCTCGTCCCGCTCGCGGGCCTGTTCCAGCGCCTGGCGCAACTGTTCGGCATCGATTATCAGCGGCAGCGGCTCTTCACCATTGCCATCGGCTTCGGCAACGGGCAGCGGCGCCATCGCTTCCGGCGCCGGCGCCGTTTTCGGCTCTGGTACCGGCTCCGGTTCCGGTGGAGGCTCGGGCTCGGCAGCCGGCCGAGCAGCACCGGGAGGTTCCGCTTCAACGGGAGGCTCGGGTTCGGTCCGCCGGGCCGGTTGCTGCACCATCCCCTTTTTCTTGGGTTCCTTGAGTACCAGGATGGTATCCGGTTCGGTGATGTTTGTATGTTCGAGTACCGCTTCGGAAATGGAGGTCGCCGTCTTTTCCTGTGGCTGTTTTACCCGGGTCAGCTGGACCACCTCCTGCTGCTTGTCGCTGCGCAGGTTGGCAAACAGCTCCTCCAGGTCCTCGCTGGCCTCCCGTTTCCTTTCCCGGCGGCGTTGCTCCAGCAGCAATTCCGGGTCACCCGGCCGGTGCTGCTCCTGCCCGCCGGCGGCGCTCTTTTCAGGTTGGACCGGCCCCGGCGGCGGCGTCTCGTCCTCGCCACCGGCCAGGGCGGGCGGCGGGCCGCTGGTGAACACCTCGCCCGCCTGCGGCCACTGCTGCAGGTCACCCCCTGCTCTTTCCTCCTTGCTTTCCGCCGCCGCCAGCAAGGGGTTGCTCTCCGGAGGAATGCCGTAGTAGCGGGCCATGGCCTGCTGTATGGTTCCCTCGCGGGCCACTACCGGTCTGGTCTGGTACCCGGTGGCAAAGGCCACTTCTTCCAGGCCCACCCGGTCGGTGGGATCGGACATGGCCAGGTACAGCTGGCCCTGGTGCAGCATGACCGGAACCAGGCGGTGGGCCAGTACCAGGTCGGCCGAGACCATGCGGGTGAGAAAGGCCGGAAGGTTGTCCAGCTGGCTTTCCTCGATCCGGGACAGCCCCAGGCGCTCGCTCAGGAATTCGGCCAGGCGTTCCTCTTCCACCAGGCCCAGGCGAACCAGGTTCTGCACGAAGGTACCCCCGTACTGGACGATCGAGCCCAGCACCTGTTGCAAGCCGTCCTCGTCGAGGATCCCGGCTTCCAGCAGTAGGTTGCCCACTTCTGCGTGCATGAACCCTGCTCCTTGTGAAACAAGCGTATTTTCAGCTCGCTAGCTTGTCAACCACAACTGCGCCCGGCGGTCCACCCGCCGACCCAGGGTGCACGCCTGTTGTAAACACCCGGACCATGGACCATAATAGCGCGCCGTGAAGGACGTGCGTAAAGACGGGCCTCCCTGGCGCCTGTACTGCCGCTCACTGGGCTGCCGGGTCAACCTGGCCGACCTGGCCACCATGATCGCCGGGCTGGATACCCGCCACTTCGTGATCACCGATAATCTGGCCCGGGCCGATGCCGCGCTGCTCAACACCTGCACGGTGACCCACCGGGCCGATCGCGATGTACGCAAGATACTCGGCTCCTGGCAGCGCCGGCGCCCCGAACTGCCGGTGATCCTGTCCGGCTGCGCCGTGAAGAACTCGGCCGACCGGCTGTCGGGATTCGCCAACGTCAAGGCCATGCTCGCCGCCGGCACCGGGGCCGGGGACGATCTGGCCACCATCCTGTCCCGCTTGCTCGGGCACGAGCCCGCCGCCGCTGGCGCGCCGGACGAGGAAGCGAACAGCGCCTATCGGCGACTGGGCAGGAGCCGGGCCTACCTGAAGATCCAGGATGGTTGCAACGCCCGCTGCAGCTATTGCATCGTGTCGCGCCTGCGCGGCCCGGAACGTTCACTGTCCCCCCGGCAAGTAATCACCGGGGTGCAGCGACTTTTCGCAGCCGGACACGGAGAAGTGGTCCTCTGCGGAATACACCTGGGTCGTTACGGCCGCCAGCAGGGAACGACGCTGGCGCAGCTGCTGCGCGACCTGGATGATGTCTGCCGGCACCAGGACAGGCCGGCCCGCCTGCGGCTCAGTTCCATCGAACCCGGGGAATGGACGGATGAACTCATCGAGGTGATCCAGGACAGCGAGCACATCTGCCGCCACTTCCACGTACCCATGCAGAGTGGAGACGACGAGGTGCTGCGGACCATGGCCCGGCCCTACCGGGCAGACCAGGTCGAACGGGTGCTGGCCGGGTTGCGGCAGGCCTTTCCGACAGCCTGCCTGGGCAGCGACCTGCTGGTGGGCTTTCCCGGCGAGGGCGACGCCGCCTTCGCGCGCACCCGGCAACTGGCCAGCCGGGTGGGACTGGATCGCTGGCACGTGTTTCCCTTCTCCGTGCGGCCGGGCACACCCGCCGCCGAGTTCCCGGGACAATTGCCGGACCGGACGGTCCGTGCCCGTGTTGCCGAACTGCGCCGGCTGGGACAGGCGGCCTGGCAGGCGTTCCTGCAGCGGGCACCAGGGCGCACGCTCCGGGTACTGCTGGAAAAGAATACCGGCGACTGGCTCCAGGGCCTGTCCGGCGAATATCTTCCCGTGAGGGTTCCCACTGCGCCGGGTCTGGCCCCGGGAACCCTGGTGATGACCCGGGCGCTGGCCGCCGACAACGGCGTGGTTTCGGCCCGGCTGCTGGAGAAAGTGGCGTGATCACGAACAAGGAACTGGCGGCACTGCAACGGTTTGCCAGCAGCAGGCTGGGACACGCCTTTTCCGATCCCCAACTGCTCGCCGAGGCCCTGACCCACCGTTCCCTGGCCAACGAGGCCCCGCCTCACCAGTCGCTGCGACACAACGAGCGACTGGAGTTCCTGGGAGACGCCGTCCTGGGAATGCTGGTGGCCGAGTGGCTCATGAGCCGCCTGCCCGATGCCGACGAGGGAGAACTGACCAGGCTGCGGGCCTCCCTGGTGTGCATGAACGGGCTGGCCGGCGCGGCCCGCTCCATCGAACTGGGAAAGTACCTGCGCCTGGGACGCGGCGAGGAACTCTCCGGCGGGCGTGACAAGGATTCCCTGCTGGCGGACGCCCTGGAGGCGCTGATCGGCGCCATCTACCTGGACGGTGGGCTGCCAGCATGCCGCCGGGTGGTCCACGACCTGCTGGCGGAAAGGCTGGAGCAGTTGCCCGGGGACCACGGCCTCGATCCCAAGAGCCTTCTGCAGCAGCACCTGCAGAGGCGTGCCGGCACCACGCCCAGCTACCGGGTGGTGGGGGAGAGCGGCCCGGATCACCTGCCCACCTTCACGGTGGAGGCGCTGGCCGGCAACCGGCACCTGGGTGCCGGGCAGGGCCACTCCAAGAAGGAAGCCGAACAGGCGGCCGCTGCGGAGGCCCTGAAAAACCTGTCGCTGCCGGACCATATCGCTCCAGAGGACGAATGAGGCCAGCAGAACACACAGATCCCGGCAACGATTTCCACTCGGGCTTCGTGGCCCTGCTGGGCCGGCCCAACGTCGGCAAGTCGACGCTGCTGAATGCCCTGGTGGGCGAAGAAGTGGCCATCACCACCGCCATGCCCCAGACCACGCGCTTGCGGATGATGGGCGTGGTGCACCGCCCCGGCTACCAGGTGGTGCTGGTGGACACCCCGGGCATTCACCGCACCTCCTCGGGCGACGGGCAGGCACTCAACCGCCAGATGAACACAGAAGCCCTGGCCGCCGCCGGCGATGTCGACATCGTGGCCATGATGATAGAGGCCGGGGGACGCGGCTTTACCTGCCAGTACACCGGAGAGGACGAGATGGTGCTCGAGACCGTGCGCCGGGCCGGCAAGCCGGCCCTGTGCCTGGCGAACAAGATCGATCTCCTGGCAGACCGGCAACGGCTGGACCGGGTGCTGCAGGGCTACCGGGAGACGGGGCTGTTCCGGCGGGTGCTGCCCATATCCGCCCTGAGCGGTGAAGGGTTGCCACGGCTGCTCGTCGAGTTGGCCGAGATGCTGCCCGCCGGTCCGCCCTATTTCCCCGCCGAGACCATTACCGATCAGCCGGAGCGACTGCTGGCGGCCGAACGGGTGCGCCAGCAGGTTATACTGCATACCTCGCAGGAGATACCGTTCGCCACGGCGGTGGTGGTGGAGTCCTTCCAGGAAAAACCCGACATCACCGTCATCCAGGCGGTCATCTACACCGAGCGCCAGAGCCAGAAAGGCATCGTCATTGGTCGCGGCGGCCGGCGCCTGAAAACCATCGGTACCGCCGCCCGCCGGGCCATCGAGAAAATGCTGGGCCGGCGGGTATACCTGGATCTGCGGGTCAAGGTAAAAAGCGACTGGACCCGCACCGCGGGCGGTCTGCGCAGCGTGGGGCTGGAGACGCGATGAAGGAACTGGTGGCCATTGTGGGTCGACCCAACGTCGGCAAATCCACCCTGCTCAACCGCCTGGCTGGCCGCCAGGTGGCCCTGGTGGCCGACACCCCGGGAGTAACCCGCGATCGTATCTATGCCGGTGGTGACCTGGCCGGCCGGGAGGTGATCCTGGTCGATACCGGCGGCTTCGACCCCCGCCCCGGAGACAGCATCGAGCAGGCAGTGGTTGAACAGGCCAAGGCCGCGGTCGCGGAAGCCGATCTCATCCTGCTGGTGGCAGACGCCCGGGACGGCCTCAACCCGCTGGACAGCGCCATCGCCGATCTGCTCCGCCGCAGTTCGCGTCCGGTGCTGCTGCTGGCCAACAAGGTCGATCCCGGTGCGGCCGGGCGCGACTGGCAGGAGCTGCAGGGCCTGGGCTTTCCCACCTATCCCATCTCGGCCGCCCACGGCAGCGGCCTGGACGAGGTGGAAACCAGGGCACGCAGTATCCTGGAGCAGAACCACCCGGCGGCCGGGGAGACGGCGGCGGAAGAACAGGCTGGCGAGGAGGACTTTCGCCTCTGCCTGCTGGGTCGGCCCAACGTGGGCAAGAGTTCGCTGGCCAACCGCTTGCTGGGCCGGCAGCGGCAGATCGTCAGCGATACACCGGGCACCACCCGTGACGCCGTGGACATCGTCCTGTGCCGCGACGGCATCTCCTGCCTGCTGGTGGACACCCCCGGGGTACGCCGACGCCGCTCGGTAAAGCGGCAACTGGAACAGGCCTCGGTGCTGGCCGCCCTGCGCAGCCTGGAACGTGCCCACGTGGCCGCCGTGATGCTGGATGCCGGAGAGGAGATCGGCAGCCAGGATG
>QMME01000021.1 GCA_003647095.1 Deltaproteobacteria bacterium | reverse complement strand
TCAACCGCACCTATCGCCGCTACCGCCGCTGGCTGGGCCGGCAGCGCAGCTCCCTGCTCGATCTGTCCTGAACCTGCGCCGCCCGGTTGTTTGACAGGCGGCGAACCTCGCCAATAGAATGCATACTGTTGTGTGGTTCGCCGTGACGGCAAGGAGTGGGCAGATGCGGGCATGTGCAAGGTTCTTGGCGTTGTGGCTGGTATTGGCCCTGGTGGCCGGTTGTGCCGGAGCCCGGCGGGCCACGGTGCACGAGCAGGACATGAAGAAGGTTTTTCCCTGGCCGCAGCGGAAGCAGGCGGTGTCGATACGGGTTAGACCGCAAACCACCATGGCCAACATGTGTGTCTGGCTCGGCTCCTGGGAAACCATCGAGGTGACACGCGATACCACCTTCTTCATCGTCGACGAGGCCGGGCACAAGTTCGCCTATACTCCCAGTCGTTCGCCCATCCGTCGCCTGGCCCCGGTGGACAGCATGGAGATTCGCTGGCCGCAGCGGGAAGCCGGCCCGGAACCGGCCGAACAGCAACCGGCTGCAAACGAACAGGCCGCCGGCCAGCACCAGAAGGGCGCATCCGCAGAGCCAGCGCCGGGCCAGCAAAACGGCCAGGGGAAGTGAGAAAAAGCCGGGGCTACCGGTCCCGGCGGTACCAGCAGCGGGGGCCGGGAGTTGCGATGGGCATTGCCAGAACCTTCCTTGACTGCCTGCGGCTTCGCTACCACGACGGCATGTCACCCCGGCGTATCGACCGGTTCCAGTCCCGCATGCTGCGCCGGGCGGTGCGGCACGCCCAGCGCCGGAGTGAATTCTACCGGGAACTGTATCGGGGAATTGATCCCGACGATCCGGCCTTCTCCGTGGAGCAGCTGCCGACGGTCAGCAAGGAAGCGCTCATGGCCAACTTCGATCGCCTGGCGACCGATCCCCGCCTGAAGCTGGCCGAGGTCCAGCAGTGGGCCCGGGATAAGAAGCGCATCGGCCAGCGCTTCCTGGGGCGTTACGTCGTGACCCATACCTCGGGCACCACCGGCACCCCGGCCCTGTTCGTGTACGACAGGCGCGAATGGGACATGATCCAGGCCCTGGGGGTGACCCGCGGCATGCGTTACAAGCCCGGATTCTTCGAACTGCTGCGGCACACCGGGCGGGTATTGCGCCACCACCCGCGCATTTCCTTGCTGAGCGTGCTGGGGGGACACTTCGTAACCTACCTGCTGTTTCTGGTCACCCCCGGCATGGCCCGGCGCCTGGCCCGCTTCCAGTTCCTGTCGGTCACCGAGCCGTTGGAGGAGGTGGTGGAGAAGCTCAACAGCTTCTCCGCCAATATCCTGCACATCTATCCCACCATGCTCGAGGTGCTGGCCTACGAGAAACTCGAGGGGCGCCTGCACATAGATCCCTGGGCCATCTCCACCTCCTCGGAACCCATGACCCGCAACGCCGCCCGGGTCATCCGCCGGGCCTTCCCCCGTACCCTCCTGTTCGAGACCTACGGCACCACCGAGGGCGTCACCCTGGCCTGCGGCTGCTCGGCCGGCGATGGCATGCACGTCAACAGCGACTACTACATCCTCGAGCCGGTCCACGAGGACAACACCCCGGTCGAGCCCGGTGAGGCAGGGGACAAGCTGCTGGTGTCCTGCCTGTTCTGCCGCACCATGCCGCTGCTGCGCTACGAACTGACCGACGTCACCATCCCCGTGGAAGGGGCTTGTTCCTGCGGCTTGCCCTTTCCGCGTATTCGCGTTCGCGGGCGCAGCGACGACATTTTCTGGGTGCTGGACGCGGACGGGCAACCGGTGGCCCTGCCCCCCATTCCCCTGGAGGCACTGCTGCTGGAGACCGACGGCCTGCGCCAGTACCAGGTGGTGCAGCAGGAACGCAACTTCTTGCGGGTGCTGTTCATCCCCCTGGAAGACGGTCAGGCGGAGAACCTGACCGCCGATATCACCAGGCGCTTCCGCTCCTTCCTGGCCGACAAGGGACTGGCCGAGGTCGTACGCTTGTCCGTGGAACGGGTGCAGCAGATAGAGCGCGAACCGCGTTCCGGCAAGATCCGGCAGATCTTCAGCAAGGTCGAAAGACTCTATCTGCCCGGAGTGCCCCTGGGAGAGCGTCGCTCCGGTGATGACCGCCGCACCCGCAGCCAGATATCCCAGGAGGGCGAACGCCGCCGGCGGGCCCGCCGGCTGGAAGAGGACGAAAAATGATGCGCCTGGTGAAATGGCTGCTGCTGGTACTGTTCCTGGCGGGTGGGGCCACCGCGCTCTGGCTCTGGCTGGAAGACGACGGCGGCGGCCCGGCTGCGACCGGCGTCGGCGGCGCGCCGCCGGTCGGCGCCAACGGCGCCGCCCCGGCCGACCACCACGACCTGCAGGATCGGCAGGCCCTGGAACGGCTGATTCGTTCCCGCCTGGAGAAGGTGGACGGGGGCGGTTGATGGGGCGAGTGGCGGCATTGCTGCTGGGCCTGCTGCTGGCGCCGGCCGCCCCGGCCGCCCCGCCCCTGTGGACTACCTTGCCCCCGGGCGGCCAGCCGGCCAGCTGCGCCGACTTCTCCCGGCTCATAGCCCGGGCCCGGCCGGCGGTGGTGGCGGTACATACCCGGGAGCGCGAGGAGAGCGCCGCCGATTCCGGGGCTCCCCTGCCTTACTGGCCGCTGTTTCCCGAAGTTCCCCACCGGCAGCGCCGGGGTATCGGCTCGGGCTTCATCATTCGCGCGGACGGCTACATCGTCACCAACCACCACGTGGTGGCCGGGGCCGAGAGCATCACGGTGAGACTGGCGGACGGGGCCCGCGATGTTCCCGCCCGGCTGGTGGGCAGCGATGAACGTTCCGACGTCGCCCTGTTGAAGATAGACAGTTCGCGGCCCCTGCCGGTGCTGCCGCTGGGTCGGAGCGAGACCTTGCCCGTGGGCAGCTGGGTGGTGGCCATCGGCAACCCCTTCGGCCTGGCCGCCGTGGCCACCAAGGGTATCGTCAGCGGCAAGGGTCGCTCGCTTGATGACCTGCCGGCCTTTCGCCGGGGTTACTTCGATTTCATCCAAACCGATGCCGCCATCGACATGGGCTCCAGCGGCGGGCCGCTGCTGAACCTGCGCGGCGAGGTCGTGGGCATCAACACCGCCATAAACGCCCGCGCCCGGGGCATCGGCTTCGCCGTGCCCGTAGACCTGGCCAAGGCGATCCTGCCCGCCCTGCTGGAGCACGGTCGGGCGGAGCGGGCCTACCTGGGGATCCGCATCGAACGGGTCGAATGGGAACAGGCCCGCCGCAACGGCCTGCCGGAAACCCGCGGGGTGCAGGTGACGGCGGTTCTGGAAGGCGGACCAGCCGCCCGGGCCGGCATGCACCCGGGTGACATCCTGGTCGAGTTGGGCGGCCGGCGGATCCGGGGCACCGGGGACGTGGGCTGGAAGGTGTCCACCCTGCCGGTGGGCCGGCCCTGCCGGCTGGTGGTGTTGCGGGAAGGACGCCGGGTGGAGCTGCAGTTGACACCCGTGGCCCGGGCCGGAAGGAAGGGCCCGGTGCAGGGGGGCAGCACCGCCGTCGCCGGCCAGGCACTGGCCGGCCTGGACCTGGCGGTGGTGGCCCAGGAGGGTGACGCCGGGCACCAGGCCGGCCTGCTGGTGGTGGCCGTCGCCGGCCAGGCAGCGGAGCGCGGGGTGCGCATCGGCGACGTCATCGTGGCCGTCAACGACGAGCCCGTCTCCAGCGGCGAGCAACTGCAGCGACTGCTGGCGAAAATTCCCGCCGGGGGAACGGTGCGGCTGTACCTGCGGCGCCGCTCGCAGAGAATCTATGTTGCCCTGGACAAGAACAAGTAGTAGGAAGGCACCATGACCACCGTCAAGAAGCAGAGCATGCTGATTCAACAGGCGCTGCGCTGGATCAGCGAGCAGCGACTCCGGGATCCCCGGGCCCGGCCGGCGGCATTGCTCTCCGAGGCCGGCGCCCGCTTCAACCTCTCCCCGGCCGAACAGGAACAGCTGCTGGCCATGTTGACGGCGGGCAGCGACGGCGCGGGCAATTCGGAAACGACGTGACGGCAGCTGCCTAATCAGACCGGGTCGATTGCTCCGCGGCAACTGCGGCTTCTCCCGAGCGCACCAGTGCCCAGCGGAACAGCACCGGTCCAATCACCTGGTTGACGACGACCGCGCCCACCACCAGGTCGGCCACCAGGGCCCCGGCCGGGCCGGCCGCCGCCCGCACCGTCGCCGCCAGGCCCAGGCTGACTCCCGCCTGGCCGATGAAGCCGGGCCAGGCCAGGTGCCTGAGGGCGCTTCCTTCACCGGCCGCCGCCGCCCCCAGCCAGGTACCGGCCCAAATGGCGCCTCCGCGCACCAGCACGAACAGCAGCACCGCCGGCCAGAACGCCGCCAGCCGGGTCAGGTCGAGTGCCGCTCCCGCCAGGCAGAAGAATACCAGGAAGACCGGCGCCCCGGCGCCCTCCAGGCCGCGGCGGAAGACACCGCCCGAGGGGGAGAAGTTGCTCACCACGAATCCGGCGGTAACCGCCAGCAGCAGGTCGTTGAGATGCAGGGTGTGCGCCAGGTGCACCGTTACCAGGGCGCAGGCCAGCACGAACAGCAGGTAGTTGCCGCGCAGCAGGCGCAGCAGCCCGATCATGACCAGGCCGCACAGCAGCCCCAGGCCCAGCGACAGGCCTACTACGCGCAGAGCCGCGGTAACCCCGGCCGCTTCGCCGCCGGCCCGGGGCAGGCCCAGGGTCATGAGCAGGCTGAAGCCCACCAGCACCAGGATATCCTTGATCACGGTGCAGCCCAGCACGGTGTCGGTCAGGGGACCACGGGCTCGCATTTCCACGATCACCGCCACCGTGGTGGCCGGCGATTTGGCCGTGGCCACCAGGGCGATGAAGGCCACCAGCACCGGGCCGGGGGCTGGTCGCAGCCCCAGCGGCCCGGCCAGCAACCAGAAGGCCAGGCCCACGGCCAGGAACACCAGCAACGACTGGACCAGGGTTATGGCCAGGATGCCCCGCAGCCGGCCCAGCAGGTTGCCGGCCTCGAGCTCCGCGCCGGCAGTGTAGGCGATCAGCACCAGGGCCAGTTCGTTGATCAGCGACAGGCTGTCCAGCACCGGCCGGTCGATGATTCCCAGCAGCGCCGGTCCGTAGAGCATGCCCGCCAGCAGGTAGCCGCTGATGCGTGGCAGCCGGGCGGGAACCAGCAGCTCCCCGACCAGGAAGCCCGACAGCAGCAGGAAGCCCAGCACCAGGGCCGAGCGGGCCGCCAGCGGTTGCGGCTGCTGGCCGCTCAGCGCCAGGATGGTGGCCATGAGGCCGAGCAGGATGCCCAGCAGCACCAGCCTCACCGGCCCATCTCCTCGTCCAGCGCCCACCTGCTGGTGGCCCGGCCCAGTGCGGCGCTCGCCAGCATGCCCGCCACCACGGCGCTGAGTACCAACCCGGCGGCGGCCCGGGGAACCTGGCCCTGTACACTCAGGGCCAGGGCCATGGCCAGCGCCCCGTGCGGTACCAGGCCGCCGCCCAGCGAGGCCGGGGCTGCCGGCACCAGCAGCCGGCCCGCCAGGGCGCCCGCCGCCAGCTTGCCGGCCAGGCGTACCAGCACGAACAGCGGCACCAGCCCGATGGCCGCCAGGGGCAGGCTCCACATGGCTCCGGCCAAAGTCATCATGATCAGGAAGACGGGCTTTTCCAGCCGGATCATGGCTCCGCGAATGCGGTTGAGATTGGGAGAGCGCAGGGCCACCACCAGGCCGGCCAGGAGGTTGACCAGCAACGGCGAAAGTGCCAGCAGGGAAGCAGCCCCACCGGCGAACAGCACCAGTCCCAGCAGGATGATCACCAGTTCGTTATCGGTGGTCCGCGGCAGGGTGAGCAGTTGCAACAGCACCCCGGAAGCCAGGCCCAGGCCCAGGATGAGAGCCAGCATGGTTCCGGGTCCCAGGAGCGCCGGCCCGGGTGCGAAGCACAGCAGCAGTGCCAGCAGCACCACCGCGGGCAGGCCATCCAGGCTGGCCATGGTGAGCAGGGCCCGCTTGCGGTCCTCGTTGTCACCGCCGCGGCGAAGCGCCAGGGCAACCAGCGCCGGGGCCGAGGGCAGGGCCACCACTCCCAGCAGCAGAGCCAGCCAACCGGCCGGCAGGCAGGGATCTCCCGCCCGGATGAAGACCCACATGCAGGCGACCACCACCCCCAGGGTGACCGCCGCTTCCGTGGTGGTGGCCAGCAGGTGTCGTGGCGGCAGGCGGCGAACCGTGTGCCTGTCGAACTGCAGCCCGAACAGGAATCCCACCCAGCCGATGGCCAGGTTTACCACCACCCCCAGGCCGGCCAGATCCGTGTCGTCGATGAGCCCGAAGCGGCGGGGGCCGAACAGCCAGCCCACCAGGAAGAAGGGCAGGCCCGAGAAGATGATGTCCTCCAGCCAGGCGGGCGCCTGGCGCCAGCGGTAGAGCTGTGCTCCCAGGAATGCCAGGACCACGGCGGCGACGATGGCCAGGATGGTGGTCAACAGATGAACTCCGCCAGGCCGCTCACCGCGGTGACCGGCACGGCGAACATGATACCCGAACCGGGCTTGTCGAAGCCCCCGGTCACGTCCTCCACCAGCCGGCCCACCTCGGCATGGCGAGCCACCGGCAGCACCGAGACAATCAGGTGGCTGTCGTTCTGGCCGCCGGGAAACAGCGAACTCAACCCCGCGAAGATGGGCACGTCGCGCGCCAGCACCTGGGCCATGCCCCGGGCCTCGATCACCGTGGCCCCGCTGATGCCCAGTTCCAGGAACCCCTCCAGGATCTGGTCGCGCTGGTGGTAATCCTTGACGACGATGAACAGCAGTTCCAGCTCGACACAGGCATCAGACATGCCGCTCGTCCTCCCGGCGGACGACCTCGAGCAAGGCCGCGGCGTCGGCGGCCGCGGTGGACTGCTCCAGGAAGTGCGGTCGGCAGCACAGCCGGGCCAGCCGCGCCAGCAGGCGCACGTGTGCCGCTGGTTGGTCGGCCGGGCTGACCACGGCGAAAACCAGCCTCACCAGGCTGCCATCGATGGTTCCCATGGGTATCGGTTCGGCCAGCCGCACCACCGCGCACACCGGCCGCTCGATACCGGGCAGCATGGCGTGCGGTACCGCCAGGCCGCATTCCAGGCCGGCCTGGCGCTTCTGATCCCGCTCATGGAAGGCCTGGTACAGGCTCTGGCGGTCCAACTGGGGCAGGTTCTCGTGGAAGAAGTCGGCCAACCACTCTATGAGGCCGGTGCTGTCTGACACCTGCACGCCCACCGCCACCAGGTCGGCCCTGAGATAATCGGATAGTTTCATGTCTGTCTCCCGTGCCTGCGCCACCATAGCCCGATCACAGCTGCGGCTCAAGCGCAACCGCCGGGCTGCCAGGCATTGTCTGCAACCCGGGGCGGAGGTATGCTGGCGGCATGATCGTCGATGCCCACCTGCACCTGTTTCCTCCCGCCTTCGCCTCCCGGCGCGGGCGACTGCTGGAGCAAGAACCCTACTTCGCCACCCTGTTCGCCGATCCCCGCTCGCCCCTGGCCGCGGCCGAGCAACTGGTCGAGATCCTGGATGCCGACGGCATCGACGTGGCCCTGGCCTGCGGTTTTCCCTGGCGCGATGCCGGCCGGGCGCGCGAGCACAACGACTACCTGCTGGAATGTGCTCGACTCTGGCCGGGGCGCATCGTCGCCCTGGCGGCGGTGGATCCGCTCTCGCCCGGTTGCGCCCGCGAGGCCGAGCGGGCCCTGGCGGCCGGTGCTGCCGGCCTGGGTGAGATCGGTGCCTACCACGACGATCTCGGCAACCCGGCCGTGCTCGAGCCCCTGGTGGGCCTGGCCGGCCTGTGCGCCGAGGCCGGGCGGCCGTTGCTGCTGCACACCAACGAACCGCTGGGACACCGCTACCCGGGCAAGAGCCCGATGACCCTGGGGGGATTGGCCCGGTTGCTGGAGCGCTGCCCGGATACACGCTTTCAGCTGGCCCACCTGGGTGGAGGCATCTTCTTCTTTGCATGGCTGCGCCGGGGCATGCACCGGCTGCTGCACAACTGCATCGCCGATACCGCCGCGCAGCCCTTTCTCTACCGGCCCCGGGTGTTGCGCTACCTGCTGGAATCGGGAGTACCGCTATGCCTGGGAACCGACTGGCCGCTGCTGCGCCTGGACCGCTACCGCAAGGAATTCGCGCTGGCGGGTCTTGACGCGGGGTCCCTGCAGGGTCTGCTGGGCGACACCGCGGCTTCCTTCTGGGGGTTACAGCAACCTGCCCGGGCGGGGGTTGCCCCGGGGTGAAGGCGGTATTAACTTTTCCGGGGCGGGACGGCTGGTCCTCCCGGGGAGAGAGAGCCATGGCAGACGATGAGCTGGCCGGGTTGAGCCTGGAGGAACTGGAAAAGAGGTATGCCGATCTCGTCGGTCGTTGGCCGGCACACTCGGTACCACCTTCCCTGTGGGTGGAGCGCGAGGAGCTGGAAGAAGAGATCGAACGCCGCCGCCGGAAAGAAAAGTCTGACAGCTAGGGGGGTCTTGGCGGCTGCCAGGGCGCTTGAACCGTCCCGGCATCGATGCTATCTTCGCCCCCCGAAGCCGGGTTGCCGTGCTGTGGAATGTGGAGGGGCGATGCGCAAGAAAAACCCAATCGGCAAGGTGTTGCTGGAGAAAAAGGCCATCGACAGCCGCGCCCTGAGCCAGGCCCTGGAGCACCAGAGCACCAACGGCGGCCGCCTGGCTTCCAACCTGCTGGAGATGGGCCTGGCTGCAGAAGATGACGTCTTGCTGGCCCTGAGCGACCAGCTGGGCCTGCCGGCGGTGGATCTCTCGCGCACCATCATCCCCCTGGCCGCACTCGACGTGGTTCCCGCGGATGTCGCCCAGCAAACCGGAATCCTGCCCCTCCGGGTGGAAAGCGATCGCATCCTGCTGGCCATGGCCAATCCCCAGGATGACCAGACCAAAGACGAGGTGCAGTTCGTCACGGGTAAACGGGTCGAGCCGTACGTGGCGGTGGAGGCGCGCCTGCGCAACGTCATCAAGCAATGCTACGCGCTGCGCCAGCGTGGCCAGGAGAAACGCTTTTTCTTCGGCGAGCGGGCGGTGTTTCCGGACGACCAGGAGAACGAGCAGGGATATGTCGCCATGTTCAGCAGTTCGGTTCCCGAGCCGGACATCGAGGTCGAGACGGAGCAGGTGATGGCCTCCATCGAGATTGCCGTCGACGAGAGAGATCCCGCCGACGAGAGCGGCGAGGTGGTCACCACGCCGGTCATCCTGGTGGTGGACGACGAGCCCGACATCGTGCGCCTGTTGCAGAAAGCGCTGGTTGCCGAGGGCTTTCAGGTCGTCACCGCCGGACGCGGCCTGGAGGCGCTGCAGGCGGTCAAGCGGCACGCTCCGGCCCTGGTGGTGCTTGATGCCATGTTGCCCGAGATTCACGGCTTCGAGATCTGCCGCAAGATAAAATCGAGCCGCAAGTTCTCGCACATCCCGGTGATAATGATCTCCGCCGTCTATCGCGGCTGGCGCTACGCCGAGGACGTCAAGGCCGCCTACGGGGCGGACGATTACTTCGAGAAGCCCTTCCGGCTGGTGCCGCTGATCCGGCGAGTGCGCGAACTGCTCAATGCCGGACCGGGCCACGTCGATAACGACAGCAATCCCCAGGCTGCCGGCGATGCCTACCGCCGGGGCGTCGGCCTGTACAAGGCGGGACACCACGACGAGGCCGAGGCCGCCTTGCGGGAAGCGCTGCTGCTCGATCCCTTCAGTGCCAACATCCACTACGCCCTGGCCAATGTCATGCTGGCCAAGCAAAACGTCTACGAGGCCATCAAGGAATACGAGCAAACCATAGAACTGAAGCCCAACCTGTTCGCTCCCCTGCGTAACCTGGCCGTTCTGTACCAGAAGAAAGGGTTCCGGCACCGGGCCGTGGAGATGTGGGAACGGGCGCTGGTTTGCAGTCCTGACGAGAAGACCCGCCAGGAAGTTCGCCAGCAATTGTTGAAATTGTTGTGAGGCCGGCAAAGCAATAGCATGCGCGTTACCTGTAAACACTGCGGTGCCCGCTACAACGTTGCCGATGACAAGCTCAAGGGCCGTGAGCGAAAATTCCGTTGTCGCCATTGCCAGCAACTCATAATCATCAAGCTCAAGCCGGCGACCGGCGGCCAGAAACAGGCCGCGGCGGAATGGTTCTTTGGCCTGGACGGCAACGAGCAAGGGCCGTTCAACCTGCAGCAGGCAGAACGCCTCATCCGCCAGGGGAAGATTACCCGGGACCACTTCGTCTGGCAGGAAGGGTTGCCGGACTGGCTGCCCATCGAGCAGGTAGCCGAGATCAATCGGCTGTTTTCCACAAGTCGTCCTCCTTCTCCACCGCCCTCGCGGCCGGTGCTGCTCACCAGGACCCGTGGCGATGAGCAGGACCAGGAGCCGGTGACCGCGAAAGCCGGCCCAGACAGTCCGCGGCAGCAGGTGGGCGCGGGGGAGGCCGCCAGCAGCAACCGGCGGCGGGGGGAAGCCTCCCGGGCAGGGAAACTCAGGCAGCCACAGGATGACGAGCGGCGCAAGCAGTTGCTGCTCAAGGTGGCCCACAAGCGACAGGCAGTGCGAGCCGAACGCCAGGCCGATCGTATAGCCGAGCACTTCTTCACCCGTCCCGTGGATAACGACGATGCTCCCCTGCCGCCGCCGCCGCTGGCCGATGTCGAGCAACTGGCCGGGCAATTGGAGCACGAGGCCGACCGGGAGGAAGACGATACCGCTGCAGCCGATCCACTGGCAGGATTACTCAAGCGAGAGCAACCCCTGCCGGAAGAGATTTCCAAGGTCACCAAGGTGCTGGCCGACCAGGCGGGCCTGGGGGTCATGCACAAGAGCCGGCGCCTGGGAGTGACGGTGGCGGCCATTCTGGTGGTTGCCGGCCTGCTGGGAGGGTTCATCTGGCTGGGGGCTTCCCAGGGATGGTTCAAGGCTATCGGTATCGGGGGCGGAGCCGGCAGCCATCGGGATGACCAGCACATCTCCCTGGCCGACATCGAGAAGCTTTCGCCCGAGGAGCGAAAACGCCTGCGCCAGTTGTGGGAGAACAGGAAGAAGTCTCCCGGCAGCGGCCATGTCGCTCAGGGAACAGCGGGATCGGCGGGTTCACAATCATCCCGGCCGGTAACCGCCCGGGAAAAGCAACTGCTGGCCTTCTACCAGCAGCAACAGGAGGGCAAGCGAGAAGTGGCCCCGCGTGGTCCTCGGGGACTGGAGGCCGTTGCCGGGCCGGCCCTGGTCGAATTACCTTCCATGTCTGGCGGTTTCACCATTACCGGCTCTCCTGCCTCCGTCAGCAAGCCGGAAGTCAACCCCCGGGGACCAGACGGCACCGCCAGTCCCGAGCGCTTGACGGAGTTGCAAATCAGGCAGGTGGTGGCGACCAATCGCCAGAAGATCCGGCGTTGCCTGGAGAAGCAACTCAAGCGCGATGCCCGCGTCTCCGGCAAAATGGTGCTGGTGGCCCGGGTGACTCCCCGGGGCCGGGTGCAAAGCGTACGTGTGGCCACCGAGAAGTTTCACGGCACCATAGTCGAGGAATGCCTGCTGAAGGAGGTGAAGAGCTGGCGCTTTCCCTCCTTTGCCGGAAAACCCTACGATCTGTCGTTCCCCTTGTTGCTCAGTGCCCGGGGCAACTATTGAAGGCACTGCCTCAGGTGACCAGGCGGGAGAAACTCTTCAACGACAGCTGATCGCGGTTCTGTTCCCGGGCTGCAGCGGAGCGTCTCTCCAGGCCCGGTCCCATTCCCTGGATGCGATACTGTTGTCGCCGCCGGGTGGTGTCGGCATCTCCGCTGACGAGGTTGGGATATACCAGGAAGGACTCGAGAACGGCTCGAAAAGCCACCAGCACTTCGGCCAGTTTCTCCGGCCGTCTCTCCAGTTCGGCCAGGGATGATTTCCGTCCCAGGGTGATGTCATTGAAGAGGAAGATGAGGCCGTTGAAGTAACCGCTGCGGCCGGGCGGAGTGAGCCGCCAGAAATCCCGGGTGGCCATGTAGCGCACGATCTCGTTGTCGAGAAACTCGATGAGCTTATCCTGGCCATTGCGATGCAGGTGCTGCAGGTCGTCGAGAATCTGGTACAGCGCCGCCACCTTGGGTTTGTTGATGAACTTGATCTCGATGATCTTGCGTTCCTCGGTGTTGAAGCTGGGCCGGCGGAACTTGTCCTCGATGGCTTGCAGAAAAAATATGTTCTTGAAACCGGTTCCATAAAGACGGGAGGCCAGCGAAAATCCCTGCTTCCGGTCCATGTCGCGGGTGTTGTTCATGCGGTCGAGAATCTTGGCCAGGATCTCGCGAAAGGCGTTGCGACGCACCTCGTCGCGGGCGGCGAAGCGACCCAGGGTCGTCTGGTAGAAGGTGTGGACGTGGTTCAGGTAGGGATCGAGCAGTTCGTCGGTGTTGGGGTGATCCTGAAGCAGTTCCTGGCGCAGATGTTCGTATTCGATGGTGTCCAACTCGGCATCGGGCTTGGGGTACAGCAACTGCTGCAGGTAGGAGTAATAGCTCTGGTCGCGGCGACGAGACAACGCGGCCACCATCTCGGCTATGGAATGGAGGGTCTCGTAGTAGCGACCCGGAACCGGAAAGTGCCGTACGTGATCGTACAGGTTCAGCCCGATGGCAAAGAAAATGCCGCTGGCCCGATCGTTGTAAGCCTCGATGTGTTTCTGGATGATCTTGTGCCGCAGTGCCACCGGTACCTGCTTCATGGTACAGCCGGCATACTCGCCGTAGTCGGCGTTCTGCAGCTCGTTGTTGATCAATTGTTCGGTCCAGTCGTCCAGGCGTTCCTCCACCACGTCGTGCAGCAGGGTGGCGATGATGGTGGTTATGCGCAGGCCGTTCTTGGCCGCTCCCCGGGCGGCCTCGATGGCGTGGATGGCGGCCGGATCGCTCGTCTTGCGCTGCTTGTGGCGCATGACCCGGCAGGTATAGTCGATGGCCCGGCGTACCAGTGACACGTTGTGGGCGCTGTGGTCGCCCTCCGAGCCGGCCAGCAGGTAGCTGGTGAGCTTGCCGAGGATGCGATCGTGCTGGCGATTGAGAGTGTAATAGCTGTCCAGCAGGCGCAGGCGCTTGCTGGTGGCCAGGTCGTTGAGTTTGCCGGCCCGGGTGGCTGCCTGCCTGGTGAATTCCGCCAGGTGGGCCTCGATCTCCTCGTAGATGGGGTAGAGTTGACGAATGGTCCTGGCCAGCCAGCGACTGTTTCGCTTGAACTCCTCGATGTGCAGCTTCTCCTCGTGCAGGCACTCGGCCAGGGACAGACGCTGTCCCTCCCCCATGCGGATCATCAATTCGTCGTAGCGAATCGCCCGGCCGCGCCCTTCCTCGTCGAAGTGGCGGATTAGGCGTGAGGAGTAATCCTCGGTCACGTCAATCTCCATACTGCCCCGCCATTCCACGAGTCTAAGGTGTGTCGACGGGCAAGTCAATTTCACCTTTCCATGCCAGCCGTGCTCGTGCTATAGGTGGGCCGCCGGCGACGTGCAAGGAGTGGAAGTGGCATGAGCGAGGAAGATAAACAGGGAACTGTGGACGAGGAAGCGGAACGGGAACTGTTTCTGCAAGCCGTCGAGCAGGCAGCACCCCGGGAAGAGGCCAGGCGCGGGGAGATGCTCCAGGGGGTGATCGTCTCCCTGACCGAGGAATTCGCCGTGGTCGATCTCGGGGGCAAGAGCGAAGGATTCCTTTCCCTGGAGGAGCTGCGCGGCCAGGATGGGGAACTGCCGCAGGTGGGTGACCGGGTCGAGGCCTGCGTGGTGTCCACCGGCGCCGATGGGGTGATTCTCTCCCGGCGACTGGCCAAGGGCATCCGCGATCGCGAGTTCCTGGCCGAGGCCGCTCGCAGCCGTATACCGGTGGAGGGCCGGGTGGTGGGACGCAACAAGGGCGGCTTCGATGTCGAGCTGGCCGGCCTGCGGGCCTTCTGTCCCATCGGCCAGATAGAGTTGCGCTACTGCGAGGATCCCGAGGTTCACCTCAACCAGCGCTACAACTTCATCATCACCAAGTACGATGAAGGCGGCCGGCGGACCGATATCGTGTTGTCGCGCCGTGAACTCCTCCAGGCCGAGGCGGCCCGCCGGGCCGAGGAACTGCGCCGCACGCTGCAGGAGGGGGAGATCCTTCCCGGACAGGTGAAATCGGTGCATGATTTCGGTGCCTTCATCGACCTGGGAGGATTGGACGGGCTGCTGCCGGCTTCCGAGATCTCCTATGATCGCCGGGCCCACCCTCGCGACGTGCTCGCGGTCGGCGAGCAGGTCAACGTCCAGGTGGTTTCTTTCGACCGCGACAGCGACAAGATCACTCTCAGTCTCAAGCGCCTGGAAGCCGATCCCTGGCAGGATGTCATGCTCAATTACCCGGAGGGCAGTCGCCACCAGGGACAGGTGGTCAAGATAAAGCCCTTCGGCGCCTTCGTGCAGTTGGAGCCCGGGGTGGAGGGATTGCTGCACGTGTCCAACCTCAACACCCCCGAGCGGGTCAGCAGTCCCGCCCAGGTGTTGCAGGAAGGCCAGGAGGTCACCGTAGAGGTGTTGTCGGTCGATCCCGAAGTGCGGCGCATCGGCCTGGCCCGGGTACCCCGGCCCGGCGAGTTCGGCGATGTTCCCCTGGTGGGGGCGGTGCTGGAGGGCAAGGTCGACAGCGTGGCCAACTTCGGGGTCTTCGTGGTGCTGGGACCGGGGCGCAAGGGATTGGTACCCAACGTGGAAATGGGAACCCCCCGGGGTACCGATCATCGCAAGCAGTTCCCGCCGGGCACCCCCCTGCGGGTGAAGGTGCTGGAAGTCACCGAGAACGGGCGCCGCATCCGCCTCAGTCGCAAGGCGGTTATCGAGGAACAGGAGCGGGGAGAGGTCGACGAATACCTGCAGTCCGCCGGCAGGCGGGAAGAAGCCGGTTTTGGCACACTGGGGGATATCCTGAAGAAGAAACTTCCCAAAACCTGAACACGGGAGGGCGATCATGCCCGAGAAGAAAGCACTGCTCAAGACCAACCAGGGAGACATCGAGATAGTCCTGTTCGAAGACCAGGCGCCGGTGACGGTGGCCAACTTCATCCAGTACATCGACGATGGTCACTACCAGGGAACCATTTTCCACCGCGTCATTCCCAACTTCATGATCCAGGGAGGGGGCTACGACGAGCGGTTTCAGCAGAAGCCCACTCGCCCTCCCATCAAGAACGAGGCCCAGAACGGTTTCAAGAACGAACGCGGCACCCTGGCCATGGCCCGCACCAGCGAGATAGATTCCGCCACCAGCCAGTTTTTCATCAACCTGGCCAACAACTCTTTTCTCGATCACGGGCAGCGCGACTTCGGCTATGCCGTGTTCGGCAAGGTGACGGCGGGCATGGATGTGGTCGACAAGATCGCCGCTCTGCCCACCGGTGCCGCCGGTCCCTTCAGCAAGGATTGCCCCGTGCAGCCGGTGGTAATAGAGTCGGTGCAGTTGCTGTAACAATCCAAGGAGGCGGGAGATGAAAAGAACCATCGTAATCCTGGCGAGTTTTTCCCTGGTGCTGGCGGCCCTGGCCTGGGCCGGTTCCCCGCAGAAGGCGGCCGGCAACCCGACGGTGATCATCAAGACCAGCCAGGGGACCATCGAAGCGGTACTCTACCGGGACAAGGCACCCAAGTCGGTCGAGAACTTCCTGCGTTACGTCAAGGAGAAGGCCTACGACGGCACCGTCTTCCACCGGGTGATTCCCAATTTCATGATCCAGGGCGGCGGCTTCGATGCCAAGTTCACCAAGCGGCCCACCCACTCTCCCATCAAGAACGAGGCCGACAACGGCCTCAAGAACGAACGAGGCACGCTGGCCATGGCCCGCACCTCGGTGGTGGACTCGGCCACCAACCAGTTCTTCATCAACTTGAAGAACAACACCTTTCTCGATCACGGGGTGCGTGATTTCGGCTACGCCGTTTTCGGCAAGGTGGTCAAGGGCATGGAAGTGGTCGACAAGATCGCCGCGGTCAAGACCGGGGCCCGCGGTCCTTTCAGCCGCGACTGCCCGCTGCAGGATGTGGTCATCCAGTCGGTCCGCCTGAAGTGACCTGGTGACCGCCGACCCCGGTAGTATATTATATTCGGGGCGGGCCGGCACCGCGGCGGGGGAAGACTCACGCTGGCGGCAGGTGAACCCGGAAGCAACTGCCGCGTTGCGGTTGCGAGTCGATCTCTATGCTCCCACCCATTTCCTCCACCAGGCGCTTGACCACGAACAGGCCGATGCCGGTGCCGCCGCGCTTGCGCCGGGTGAAGAAGGGTTCGAACAGGTGCTGCTGCTCCTCGGGGGGGATTCCCGGGCCATTGTCCTCCACTTCGAGCCGTAGTCCTTCCTTGCTTGCCTGCAGGCGAATGGTCACGGTGCCGTTCCGGCCCAGGGCCTCGGCGGCGTTCTTGCCCAGGTTGTAGCCGATACGCAGCAACTTGCTGGCATCGGTGCTAATAGTCTGGCCATCGCCCTGCAGGCGGAGTTCTATTCCCCGTGGCTGGCACAGCGGTTCCACCTTCTGCCGTAGATCGTCAAGCAGTTCCCCCAGCGACACTTCCTGGTAGACGGTGGCCTGCTCGCCACGTACGAAGGTCATCAGGTTGGCAATCATCTGGTTCATCTGCTCGACCTGGCGGCCGATGATATCGAGGTACTGTTGCCGGTCGGTTCCCAGGGTTCCTTCGCCGACCAGTTCCACATATCCGGAAATGACGGTGATGGGTCCGCGCAGGTCATGTGCCACCCCGGCCAGCATTTCTCCGGCCACGGCCAGGCGTTCCTTCTCCAGGAGTTGCCGGTTGAGCCGATCCCGTTCAAAACCCATTCCCAGCAGGTGAGCGCAGGCCACCGCCAGTTCCCGCTCCCGCTCGCCGAAGGGCGCGAACCGCGGACCACTGCGAGTGGCCACCAGAACCCGCTGATCACCGTTGCCCGACAGCAGGGGACAGGCCAGCAGGGTCCCGGAATCCCTGTCGTCGGTGTCGTTCATGATTATCAGGGCGGTCCTTTCCCGGCGGCAATGGTTGAGTTGCTCCCGCAACCACTCGTCGGCGGTGTCGAAACGGGGAGCCGTTTCGCCACAGTGATGAACCATCTGCAGGTGCCCGTCACGGGCCAGCCACAGCATCAGGCTGTCGGCCATCAGGGTGGCCTGGACCGTTTGCAGGGCATCGTCGATGTGGATCTCCAGCGGTCCGCGGGCCACGTGGGCGGCCACTTGCAGCAGCAGGATGCTCGACGAGGTCTCCTGTTCACTGCGCCGGGTCTCGGCCAACGCTGCCACCAGCCTGCTTTCCGCGCCCACCGCCTCGATGGTTCGGCTCAAGACCCGCGAGCCGCGGGAGGCCGGACGGGCATCTGCGGCCGGAACCAGCTGGTGCTCGACATCGTCTTCCCCGAGCAACTGCTCCAGGCGGTTGGTGACCACGGAGGCGGATGCCGGACGCTGGTCTGGTGACTTGGCAATCATGCCGTCGACCAGCGCGGCCAGACCTGGCGGCACCCAGGGGGCCCGTTCCGCCAGCGCCGGCGCCGCTCGATAGATGATGTCGTGCAGTACCGCGGTATCGTCGCCGCGGAAAGGAGTCTGGCCGCAACACAGCTCGTACAGCACCACTCCCAGGGAATACAGGTCGGCCCGTTCGTCGAGCCGGTCTCCCCGGGCCTGTTCGGGAGACATGAAGGCCACCGTCCCCAGCAGGGTTCCGGCCCGGGTCACCCGCGATTCCTCCGCCACCGCCGCCAGCCCGAAATCCATGAGCTTGACCCGGGGAACTCCTCCCCGGGTGACGTCGCCTTCCAGCACCATGACATTTTCACTCTTGATATCGCGGTGCAGGATGCCGGCCCCGTGCAGGGCCTCCAGGGCCGCGGCCAGGTCGCGGCCCATGGAGATGATGGTGCTGGCTGCCAGACTGGTCTGCTGCCGGCGCCAACGCTCCAGGGTCTGGCCCTGGCAGTATTCCATGGCCAGGTAGAGTCGACCTCCCTGCTCACCATAATCGAGGATGCGTACCAGGGCGGGATGGTCCACCCGGCGCCCCACCTGCGCCTCGCGCAGGAAACGCTTGCGGGAGCGCTCGCTTTCGCCCAGTTCCGGGCGCATCAGCTTCAGGGCCACCAGGCGGCCGCTGGCCAGGTCCCGGGCACGGAAGACCACCCCCATACCACCGGCGCCGAGTCGCTCCTGCAGTTGGTAGTGGCCGACATACTCGTGGCCTTCCTCGATTACCTGGGCCACGGGATGATGCTGGGCAATCCACGTACGCTGCAGCTCACCCCGGATGGCCAGCAGGTCTTCACGGCGAACCAGTGCCCCGTCCCTTTCCAGGGCC
Organism: Deltaproteobacteria bacterium; assembly: GCA_003647095.1. Classification (GTDB taxonomy): domain Bacteria; phylum Myxococcota; class B64-G9; order B64-G9; family B64-G9; genus B64-G9. Next base: position 1,327 of record QMME01000021.1, on the reverse strand, counting down.
AGCAAGGTACGGCGCAGCTCCTCGGGCAGCAAGCGGATGCCCGACTCGGCCAGGGCTTCCAGCAACTGCTTCTCGGAAACTCCCGGTGCCGCCGCGGACCCACTGGCCAGGGCGGCCAGGGCCAACCGCTCCTGGCGGGTTCTTTCCTGCCATACCTCGCTCAAGCTGCCCTGTTCCTGTTCCACCAGCGTGGCGGCAACCTGTTTCAGCAGGCGCCCGGTGCAGATATTGGTGCCTTGCCGGTTCAGCTCGCTGACCAGTCGTTCACCCAGCAAGTGGGCCACGGCCGGGTGTCCGCCCACGTAATCGACGAGCAGGCGGCGGGTTCCTCCCGTCCAGGCCACCCGTCCCGCCAGCGCCCGGTCGAACAACTGCGACACCTGCTCGTCCGTGAGGCGGTTCATGGTCACCGGGGTGGCAAAGGAGAAAAGCGGCTGAAACCGCGTGGCCAGATCGAACCAGCGTCCCCGCAGGGACAGCACCATGGTGAGGAAATCGTGTCTTTCCAGCAGCGCCCGCAAATAGGAAAAGAGATCGCGCAGGGTTTCGTTCTCCGCCGCCGCCGACAGCGACAGCAGTTCGGCGCTGCTGAGCAACAGGGCCACCCGCGGTGGCTGCTGTTGTGCACCCAGTCGTTGCAGCTCCAGGTCGAGGCGGCGATAGGGGTCGTCGTCGTCCTCTTCCGTACCGGGGCGTTGTCCAGGCTCCCCGCTGGCACGCTGCGGGTTGCCCTCCGCCAGCTGCTGGGCCAGGACTCGCAGGGCGTTGCCGATGCGCCCGCTCACCGCCAGCAGGGCCAGATCCACCTGGGCCACCAGGCAACCTTCTGACGCGATGGATGTTCGTAGCTGCCGCAGCAGCGAGCGCTTGCCGCTGCCGTCGGGACCCCAGACCACCACCGCCCCGCCGCTGGCGCAGGTCATTTCCCGGATCTTTTCCAGGTGTTCATCGCGACCCAGCAACAGTTCGGCCGGGGCCGGCCGGCCGGGGAAAAAGGGCATGGGGTCGATGGGATGGAACTTGCGCAGGCGAATGCGTTGCGCCAGTCGGTACAATCGCCTGCGGCCGGCCACACCCACCAGGGCCAGCAGCAACCCTGCCAGCCAGGGCAACCAGGCAGGCAGGGGGGTGTCGACAACCAGGCAGAGCAGGGCCGGTGTGGGATCGACGTTCAGGCGGCCGTCGCTGGCCCGTACCTCCAGGCGATGCCGGCCGTCCGGCAAGCCCTCCAGGCGGAGCCGGCGATCATTGGTCTTCTGCCAGGGGGCGTCATCCAGGCGATAGTGGTAGGTTAGCTGCCCGGGAGTGTCGCCCCGGAAGGGTACGG
>QMME01000020.1 GCA_003647095.1 Deltaproteobacteria bacterium | reverse complement strand
TGGCGATGCGGTCCATGAGGTCATGCACGGTCTCGCCCGACCGCACCAGGCCCTGTTCTTTCAGGTAGCCGATCATGGGGGTGTTTCGGGAATAGAGGCCGTCGGCGCTGAAGGTCTGGAACTTCACCGCGTCGGCTCCGGCGGCCGCGGCCGCGTCGATCAGACGCAGGGCCTGGTCCAGGTTGCCATCATGGTTGGAACCGGCCTCGGCGATGACGTAACAGGGTTCTCCGGCTCCGAGCGGGCGCCCGGCAATGTGGAAGCTGGTCGCCAGAGATCTCATGGCTCACCTTCCCTGGCGGGTTCCGCCGGCAGATTCTCCAGGATGCTGACGATGCGCTCGGCGCCCCGGCCGTCCACCAGCGCCCTGCCGGCGGCCGCCAGCCGCCTGCGGTTTGATACCGGCCGTAGCTCGTCGATGGCCGGGGCCAGCTGCTCCAGGCTCCAGGCCACCCGGCCCCCGGCCTCCGCCCAGGCCCGGCAGGATGGGTGCTGGTCCGGGGCGGTCGGTAGCACCAGCGCCGGCAGGCCCAGGCAGGCCATCTCGGACTTGAGCTGTCCCCCGCCCACCACGGCCAGGTCGCATCCGCTGGCAGCCGCCGCCAGTTCGTCAGGCTTATGGAGCAACCCGGCCCGTTCCGGCAAGGCATCGATGGAGGTGCCGCCGGCCGCCACCAGCAGCTCCACCTCCCCGGGCAGGGTTCGATCGAGCAGGCCGATCGCCTGCTCGAGGATACCGGTGATGCCCCCGCCCAGGCACACCAGGATCCGTTCGATATCAACTTTCATCGCTGGCGGTTGCCCGGGGCGGAACTCCCGGCGCACGGGCTGGTAACTGGGACCGGCCAGGAAGGCGGGGCCGCTGTTACCCGCGGGCGGGTAGGCGCCGACGTTGGGATTGACCACCAACGTGGCCCCGACCGGCAGCGCCCCGGGCCGGTCTTCGAATACCACGGTGACCAGTTTCCGTTCTCGGGCACCGCGGCACAGCTCACCGCGCAACTCATCCCAGCGCCCGGCCCGCCCGGGCAGGTCCACGATCAGGCAGTCGGCATCGCCTGCCCTGGCGATAACGGCCGCGGCCAGGGCCCGGGGATCCTCGTGGGTGCTCCAGGGCCGGCAGACCAGCCGGCGCCGCTCCAACCGGGAACAGGCAAATCGGTTGGCGAAGAACGTTACCTGGCGATCCTGCTCGCCGAGCTGCTCGGCCAGGGCGGTGCTGCGAGCCAGGTGGCCCCAACCGATGTCGTTGCCGGCCGCCGTCGTCACCACGATGTTACGCGGCCCGGTCATCAACCAACCGCCTCCCGGGCTGCAGCGGGCGGGGGAACCGGCTGCTGGCGCACCTTGGCGTTGATTGCCGTCAACCAGGGGTTGGCCTCCAGGAAAGCGGCCACCTGCCTGGCCCCGGGCAGGTGCCCGTGTGAGTCGGCACAGCCGCGCCAGAGCAGGCGCAACATGGCGTAGTCCCGGGGCGTGTCTAGACATAGCCGCCAGTCGGGGTTGCCGCAGGGGGGATGGGCCAGAACCGGCTGTATACGGAAACGTTCGGGGTGCTGCCACAGGGCCGGGGTGACGTGTTCGCGCTCGTGCTCCAACCGAGCCGAGGCCGCGGCTCGTTCCAGCGCCGCCCGAGAGAAAACCTCGACATCGTAGCCCCGCGGCCAGGTGCGCTGCAGGGTGTTTGAAGCGTAATCGGCTCCGCTGGCAATAAAGGTCTCTACCGCCAGGTCCACCACCCGCGCATCCAGGCAGGGACAGTCCGCGGTGATGCGCACCACTACCTCCGCGTCGTGGTTCCGGGCAGCGTTACGGTAGCGTTCCAACACGTCGTTTTCCGGGCCCGTGGCCACGGCCATGTCGAGCCGGCGGCACAGCCGGTGTATGGGGCGCTGGGCCGATCCTGCGGGCACGGCCACTACCACCTCGTCCAGGCGCCGGCAGGTGGCCAGCCGGCTCACCACCTGCTCGAGCACCGGGTGCCCTCCCAGCTCCAGCATCACCTTGCCGGGTAACCGGCTGGAGCCCATGCGGGCCTGGACGATGGCCACGGTTCTCACAACGCCCTCCGCAGGGCTACCGCCGCGTTCGCCGGTGAACACGGCAACAGTCCCTCCCGTTCCAGGAAGTTCCTTATCTCGGCGCGCCCGATGATGCCGTTGCTGCGCGAGGAGTAACTGCGACGCGGCGGACGGCGCCCGCCGAAGGGCAGGCGCCGGCTGGAAGGCAGCGCCGGGTAGGTGACGAACATGTCTTCGAGCATCTCCGAACGACTCACCTCCTCGGCTGTGAGCAGTTCCTCGTGCAGCTTCTCACCGGGTTGCCTGCCCACCCGGCGGATGGCCACCGCCTGCCCGCCGGCCAGCCGCTCGATGAGCACCTCGGCCAAGTCGATGATACGCACCGAGGGCATCTTCAGGGTGAAGACCTCGCCGCCACGGGCCAGAACCGCGGCCTTGAGCACCAGGGTCACGGCCTGACGCAGGCTCATCACGAAGCGGGTCATGGCCGGGTCGGTCACCGTGATCGGACCGCCGTTGTCGATTTGCTCGACGAACAACGGCAGTACCGAGCCGCGTGAGCCCACCACGTTGCCGAAGCGCACCGAGGCGAAGACGGTGGAACGGGGCCCGCGCATGCCGTTGGCGGCGGTCATCAGTCGTTCGGCCATCAACTTGGATACACCCATGGCATTGGTGGGATTGACCGCCTTGTCGGAGGAGGTGAGGATCACCTTGTCCACCCGGTGGTCCAGGGCCGCCAGGATGACGTTCTGGGTGCCGATAATGTTGGTCTTGACCGCCTCGAAGGGGTTGTACTCGCATGACTTTACGTGCTTGAGGGCGGCACAGTGGAACACCAGATCGATACCTTCCAGGGCCAGGCGCAGGCGCTCGAGGTCACGCACGTCCCCGATGAGCAGGCGAATGTCACGGCGCTGCCCCAGTTCGTGTTCCATCTGGTGTTGCTTGGTCTCGTCCCGGGACAACACCCGCACCACCTCCGGTCGGGCGGCCAGCAGCTGGCGCACGATTTCGCGGCCCACCGTGCCGGTGCCCCCGGTGACCAGGATGCGCTTGCCATAGAAGAAGGAACCGTCAACCCGGCCGGCACCCACGGTGTCATCTTCTTGACGGCGGCCTCCGGTCCCCATTTCCTCCAGGGAGGTAATGTGTTGTTTTTTCATGTTTTTCCTCCGAGCGGGATTCCCGCCCTGTTACCCGCTTGACGACGATGCAAGCCGCGTACCAATTTTTTCCTCCGGGGGGCTCAAGAGCGGTACCCGTGCTCCGATTGGTATTAACAGGAGAGAAGAACTCGTGGACGCACAAGGAGAGTGCATGCACCACACCCGCCTGCTGGTTCTGGATGACATCGCCGTACGCTACGACCTGCAAAACTCCCTGGCCGACAGGCGTGATGTCAGCCTGCAGGTGGCCGGTTCCGCCCGGGAGATGGTCCGGCTGGCGGCCAGCTTCGAACCGGATCTGGTGGTATTCGAGCACTGGATGCCCGACCTGCTTGGCGACGAGCTGCTCGAGCACCTGCGCCGCCAGGCGGGGTCGAGCCAGTTGCCGGCGCTGGTGACGGCCGCCGGCATCGGTTCCGAGGCAACGGATCGTTACCGGGCGCTGGAGCCGGTGGTGCTCATCGAGGAACGTCTTTCCGTGGCCGACTTCCACCGGCTGGTGCTGGAGAAGCTCAGCCTCTATCACCGCCGCCTTCCCCGGGTAGCCGTCAGTTTGCCGGTGAGCATGGAGTTCGCGTCCCGTACCGTCGCGGGAATCACCAGGGATCTTTCCCAGAAGGGTGCGTCGGTGCTGGCCGATTTCCCGCCATCCGAGAAGGCACGGGTGCGGGTGACGATTTTCAGCGACGAAAACCCCGACCAGGAACTGGGTAGCAGTTCGGCCATAGTTCATTACATCGTTGACCAGCCGGGGGAACAGGTGCTGGTGGGAATCGAGTTCGTCGAACCACCGCCGCAGCTGGTGGACTACATTTCCTATCGCATAAAGGAGGGACAGAAGCTCGAGGACATGCTGGGTCGCATCGAGCGCCTGCCCTCTCTGCCGGCGGTCACCGCCCGCATCCTCGAGGAGAGCCTCAAGGAAGACTGTGAAATGGGAGACATCGTATCCCTGATCTGCACCGATCCGGCACTTTCGGCCTACCTGTTGAAAATGGCCAACTCCGTCACCTACCATTTCAGCGAACCGGTGACCACGGTGCGGCGGGCGGTATCGTTGATGGGGTTACGGGCGGTGCGCAACGCGGTGTTGGGCTTTTCCATCCTGCGCCACCTTTCGGCCGACAACCGCTCCCAGATGGCCTACGAGCTGTGGCGTCACTCGGTGGCCTGCGCCCTGGCCTGCGAGTCGCTGGCCCAGTTCTTCAACGTTCCGGCGGACGAGGCCTTCACCATGGGGCTGCTCCACGACACCGGCAAGTTCCTGCTGCTGTCGGAGTTCGTCCGTGCCGACAACGGTTACGCCGGCCGCCAGCTGTTGGCACGTTGGTCGCTCGAACGCGAGCGGGCCCTGTTCGGCATGTGTCACGCCGAGATCGGCGCGGCCTTGTTGCAGCGCTGGAACGTTCCCGATTCCATCTGCCAGGTGGTGGCCCATCACCACCTGGGCTATGACCGGGAACTGTACCCCGAGTATCGACCGGCCACGGAACTGGTACGGGCCGCCGACGCCCTCACCTATTCCTCCCACCTGGGGACCGGCAACGGCATCAACGACGGCATGCAGGTCTTGCACCAGCGGGTTCCCGGCGACAGCCTGGAGCAGATCCGCACCAGGTTGTTCCGCGACCTGAGCCAGCTGGGTGAGATCTTCGGACAGCCCATCGAGCCGGCGGCCCTCTGTGCCGAGATCGTGGAACGGGCCAACCAGAAGCTGGCCGCCGAGCTGGAAGACAGCCTGGCGCGGGCCGAAATGCTGCGCCGGGCCTACGAGCGTACCCGCCAAAACCTGGTCTCGTTGGCCCAGGCAGAGAAGTTTCACGCCCTGGGGCGTGTCGCCGCCGGAGTGGCCCACGAGATAAACAATCCCCTCAGCTTTGCCATCTCCAACCTGCAGACCCTGCGTGGTTACCTGCAAGAGCTGTGCGCGGACCTGTCCGCGGACGGCGCGGAAGGGAACGGAGAGATCCTGACCGACATACCCCAGCTGGTCGGGGAGACCCTGGAGGGGCTGCAGCGTGTCAGCTCGGTGGTGCAGGCCCTGCGCAACTTCGGCCAGGACACGGCCGCGCTTCCCGAGCAGACCAGCCTGGTGGAATGTGTGCGCGAGGCTCTGGACCTGCTCCGGCACGCCATACCCGAAGGCGTGGAGGTGGTGGTTCAGGAGTCGCGGCTGCCGGAATGCCGGCTCGATGTCAACGCCATGGTGCGGGTGTTCGTGGAGGTGTTGCAAAACGCCATCGCCGCCATGGGCGGCGGCGGCCGGTTGCTGGTGAGCCTGTGGGACGACGAGCACTGGCAGTATTGCTCGATTCGCGACAGCGGTCCGGGCATGGACGCCGCCCAGCTCAAGCACGTCTTCGAACCATTCTACACCACCCAGCCGGTGGGCCAGGGCCGTGGTCTGGGATTGCCGGTGGCCTACGGCATCGTCAGCCGGCACGGTGGCGAGATACTGGTCAAGTCGCAACCCGGTGAAGGCACGGTAGTAACGGTGCGCCTTCCCCGCGAGGCCCACGACGGTTGAGATCCGCGACTACGCCCGGTACTTGCCTGCCGGGGTATCACGACCTAGACTAGGCCTCGATGTTTCCCGAGCGACAAGATGACACTCGACTTACGGGTTTCCTGGCGGCAGGCGGGCCTGCTGGTCGTCGATAGGGGGTGAGCGGTGAGTGCGGAAACCACAGGCGGTCTCTCCGGCGAAGTGGTGCTGGCGGTCAGCTGGCGAGCGGTGCCGGCCGATCGGGAGCAGGTGGAAAAGGAGCGTTTCGCCGCCCGGGAGAATACCCTGCGCATCGAGAACATTGCCGAGGAACGCTTGCGTGAGAGCGACGAGCAGCGGCGCCTGTTCGAGCAACTGGATCGTCTGGAGCGCAAGATCGATTTGCTCAGGGAGCGGCTGGAAGGCCACCAGGAGACGAGTGGAACTCCCTTCCGAAAGGTATGGATGCGGCTGAGCGAATCCAGAGCTGTTCTCCGGCTCGATGCCGGAGAGGACGAAGACCTGCCGGGCGAGGGTCTGGTTGCCCTGGCGCTGTTGCTTCCCGGTGATCCGTCCCCCGTGGAACTGCTGGCCCGGGCCGGTGGCCGGCAGGAGCTTCCCGGCGGCCTGCTGGCGGTGAACCTCGATTTCGAGGTTGTCGGAGCCGGTGACCGCGATCGTCTGGCGCGCATGCTGTTCCAGCTGGAACGTCGCAGCCGCTCAGTGAAGCAGTAAGAGATTTCCTACCGCCGGCAACTCCAAGGTTGCCAGGATCAAGATCCGGTTGGGCTTTGTTCAGCGTGGTATGAAGTCGCTGCGGGGCCCGACGCGCAGGCAGGTTTCGGCCAGCAGGCGGGCGCACAGATCGATGTCCCTGGTATTGACCACCTCCACCGGCGTATGCATGTACCGGCAGGGGATACCCAGCAGGCCGGCGGCCACCCCGGCCCGGGTCACCTGCATGACGTTGGCGTCGGTGCCGGTGGCCCGCGGCTCGGCCTCCCGCTGCACGGCGATCTTGCGCAGGCGGGCGGTATCCAGCAGCAGCTTGCTGAGCACCGGGTTGATGTTGGGACCCAGGGTCACCGCCGGGCCCCGGCCCAGGCGGATGTCTCCCGTGCGTTTCTTGTCGCCACCGGGATGGTCGGCGGCATGGGTAACGTCCACGGCGATGCCCAGCTGGGGATCGATGCCGAAGCTCGAGGTACGCGCCCCGCGCAGTCCCAGTTCCTCCTGCACGGTGCTCACGGCGTAGACGGCGCAGCGCAGGCGCCGGCGTTGCCGGCCGAGCAGGCGCAGGGCCTCGGTCACGGCACAGACCCCCGCCTTGTCATCCATGCCGGCCGCGGCCAGGTTGTTGCCCAGCAAGCGCTGCGGGGCCAGCCGGTAGGTGACCACGTCTCCCACCTGTACCAGGCGCCGGGCCTGCTTGCCGTCGCGGGCGCCGATGTCGAGCCAGAGCCGATCGATTTCGATCTTCTGGCGATTGCGTTCCTCGGGCTTCATCAGGTGGATGGGCTTGCGCCCCACCACCGCCGGCAGCGGCCCGCCGGCGGTGTGCACGGTCAGTTCCAGCCCCGGTACCACCGCGGCATCGATGCCCCCGATGGGGGCGAAATGCAGGTAGCCCTGCTCGCTGACGTGGCGTACCATGAAGCCGATCTGGTCCACGTGCCCGGCCAGCATCACCCGTGGTGAGCCGCCCGGGTTGAGGACGGCGATGAGGTTGCCGTGTACGTCGCTGCGGATCTCGTCGGCCACTTCCTCGAGCCGCTCCCGCACCAGGCGCTGGGCCGGTTGCTCGTACCCGGAGGGAGAAGGAGTGGCCAGCAGTCGTTCCAGGAACTGTCGAGAGTCGTTTTTCGCCATTACCAGATCTCCTCTGTGATCTCGCCGCTGTCAGGGAGCCAGGTGGATGGCCGGGGGCATCCGGCGAGGGTGGTGGTATACCTTTTTTACCCGGGGCAACGTCCGCGCCTGGGCTTCCAGTGCCAGGCGGCGTCGGGTCAGGTTCGGGGCCCGGTGATACTCGGCGGCCAGCTTGCTGAAGCGCTGTGCCTGGCCGCGGGCGCTGGCCAGCTTGTCGGCCCGGTAGCTGGCAGCACTGGCCAGCTGTCCACTGGCCTGGCCGCGGGCCCGGGCCTTGGCCTCCAGCGCCTCGGCCTGTGCCTGGGAGAGGATCTGCCCGGCCTCGGCCCGGGCATCGGAGACCTTCTGGAAGGCGCCGATGGCCGCGCGCGGAGGGGCCACGTCGGCGAGCAGGAAGGATGTAACCAGGATGCCCAGGCCGAGACGGCTGCACTCCTGTTGCAAGCGCCGGTGCAAGCGATGCAGCAGTTCGGCCCGGCCGCGCGAGAGCACCTCGTCGACACCGGTGGCCAGCAACTCCGTGGCCAGAACGTGACGAGCCAGATCGCGCACCGTCTCCTCCAGGTGGCGGGAGCTGAAGGTGAAATCCCGGGGATCACGGATGCGGTACTGCACCGAGGCGTCCACGGCAACCAGGTTTTCGTCGGCGGTGAGGAAGTAGGTGACCGGTTGCCGCGTGCCTTCGCGGCGGTTGTCGCCTGCCGGTAGGCGCACCCGCTGTGCCTCGGAGATGATGACCTCTTTCCTGATGGTGGCCAGCTTGATTACCCTGACCTGCTGGACGAAGGGTACTATGAAGTGCAGGCCCGGCTCCAGCGGCCCGGCCGCGACCCGGGAGAAGGTGGTGAGGATGCCGTTTTCACCGGGCTGGATGGTGACCACCCCTTTCCAGAGAAACAGCACCGCCAGCAGCGACAGCCAGAAGACCAGGGTGAACAGCAGCTGTCTTCGTGCTGGTTGCATCAATCACCTCCCCGCAGCAGCGGATCGAGAAACTTGCTGGAGTAGGGGATGACCACGGTGGCTTTCTTCTTGAGCACCATCTCGCTGGTTTCCAGGGTTTTCAGAAAGCGAAACAACTCGGGATCGCGCGCGTAAGACTGCGAGTAGATACGCGCACTTTCGGCGTCGGCCTGGGCGCGGATCTTCAGGGATGCTTCCTTGGCCGCGGCCAGGATCTGGCCCTTTTCCTTCTCTGCCTCGGCTGCTATCTCCATGGCCTTTTGCTTGCCCTGGCTGCGGTAACGCCGGGCGATCTTGTCTCGTTCGGCCTTCATGCGCTTGATTACGCTGGCGACGTTCTGGGGCGGAAAGATCAAGCGCCGGAAACCGATGCGCATGATCTCGATACCCATCTGCGCCCGTGCCCGTTCGGCAACGGTCACGGTCATCTTGTCGAGAATTTGCTCGATCACCTGCACCTGGCCTTCCTGGCCCAGCAGGCTGCTGAAGTCCTGCTGGCCGATGGCCGCGCCCAGCTGGGCCAGGCTGAGATCCACCAGGTGGGCCTCGGCCACCTCGTCGCTGCCGGCCCCGGTGAGGAAGAGAACCGCGTCGACGATGCGGTAGACGATGAATATCTCGGCCACGATATTGCGCTTGTCGGCGGTCAGCAGCTCCAGCCCCGGTGGCCGCAGCAGCCTGATGCGACCGTCGATGATGGTCGCCCGTTCCACCGGCGCCGGCAGTTTCCAGTGCAGGCCGGACTCGTTGACCTGGCGTAGGGGGCGGCCGAAACGGGTAACGACGGCCGAGTGCCTTTCCGGCACCTGGAAGGCGGCCGAGTACACGCCGGCCAGGACAAGCAACAGCGCAGCCGTCAGCCAGTATCTTTTCATGTTACTTTCCTCCTGAGGAGGTTACCCAGGGGGGGAGCCAGAACCACAGGTCGGGAGTTCCTACCTGCTCCGGCAGGATCCACTTGCTGGCTTCGGTCAGGGCCCGGGCGGCCGCCTCCAGTCGCAGGCGCAAGCGGGTCAGGCGGGGGGTGAGGCGATAGGCTTGGCGCAGCCCGGCAAAGGAAAGGGCCCGACCGCGGGCCTCGGCCAGGGTGGTGGCCTTTTTCCGGTGGGCCTCGGCCAGCATGCCCGCGGCTTGCCCCCGGGCCCCGGAGATCATCTCGATGCGCCTGGCCCGGGCCAGCTCGATGCGGGTGGCCCGATCCTCCAGGGCATCGGAGACCGCCCGGAAGGCATCGGCGGTATCGGCCTGGGGGTGGGAATCGACCAGCACGATTCCCAGCAGTTCTATCCCCAGGTCCAGTTGCCGTAGAGAGGATTGCAGGCGACGGTTGCAAGAAGCGGCGAACTCGGCGCGGCCCCGGGAGACGATGGCGCTGAAACTGGTGGCCCGGGCGCTCTCCCGCACCGCTTCCTCGGCCAGCGATTGCAGCAATTGCCGGGCCTGGGAGAACTGGAAATGGTAGCGCCGCGGATCGCGAATGCGGAAGCGTACGGTGAAGGGGATCTCCACCAGCAACTCGTCGGCGGTCAGCACGGTGGCGTTGCTGTGGTGCGTATCCAGCGAACCCACGGGGATTTCCAGCGGGGGATTTCCCGCCGGAGTGCTCGCCCGGCTGACGTGGAATCCCACCTGCAACTGTTGCAGTCGCCGGGAGGGGCGGACGTGGCCCCGCTCCAGCGGCCAGGGCAATTTCAGGTGCAGCCCGGCGGCCAGGGGTCCGGAGACGATACGGCCGAAGCGTTCCACGAAGGCCTGGTGGCCGACGGGTACCCGCAGGAAGATCGATTGGCCCAGCAGGACCAGCACCAGCAGCAATGCCGCTTGGGCCAGGCGCCTGGGCAGCGAGACCCGGAACCAGGCCAGCAAGGCACGCCCGGCTCGCAGCAGGGCCAGCCCGCAGGGAGTAGCGGCACCGAGCGTGAGCTGGTCGAGGTGGGAAAACAGTTCGCCCAGGCCCGTGGCCAGGCCGGTGCGCCACAGGCTGACCAGTAGCAGCAGCAGCAGCAAGCCCGCCAGCATCCAGCTGAACCAGGAAAATCCGCCGCCGGACGCTGTTACCGCCAGCCCGGGCAGGGAGACGGGGACGGCCAGCAGGTTAAGGACCGCTCCCGCGGCCAGGGCGCAGACGGAAACCACCGCCAGGTAGACCAGCACGAAGCGCTTGCCGAAGAACTTGTACAGCAGGGAGATGGTGCCGATGTTGGTGGCCGGGCCCACCAGCAGAAAGACCAGGGCGGCACCCGGGGCCAGTCCCTTGGCCAGCAAGGCCAGGGCGATGGGGGTGGAGGCCACGGCGCACATGTACAGCGGCAGTCCTGCCAGCAAGGCCAGGCCCAGCGCCAGCCAGGGATTCAGGTGCAACAGGGCGTGGGGCGGCAGCAAGGTTCCCAGCGCCGCCGAGATGACGATACCGGCTACCAGCCAGAAGGACACGTCGTCGAGAATCTCCACGAAGCCGATGCGCAGGCTGCGCCGCAGAAAACTGCTCCAGGAACGGCCGGCGGAGGAGCTGTGGGAATCGTCTTCCCGGGGTGTCGGGGGGGTTGCTGGACGGTCATCCCGGTAACGGCGGTCCCAGAAGGCGATCAGGCAGCCGGCCAGGAATGCGGTGACGATGGCCACCAGCGGCCGCAGCCAGGCGAACAGGGGACCCAGCAGGGCCAGAGACAGCAGGATGGAGACCAGGCCGGTCTCCGGGGTGGCGATGAGAAAACTCATCAGCGCCGGCCGGGGAACGGCGGCCCGGGAAAGCGCCAGTGAAACCGGCACCACCCCGCAGGAGCAGACCGGCAAGGGAGCGCCGGCCAGTACGCCCTTGGCAGCTTGCCAGGTCGGGGAACCCCCGAAGAAGCGAGCCAGCCGATAGCGCGAAAACAATTCCTGGACCATCCCGGCCAGGCCGAAGCCCAGTATCATGTAGCCGCCACCCTGGAGGAGTATCTCTGCCAGGTTGGCCAGGAATCCGCCGCCATTCATGGGCGACAATTTACTCCCGGGTCACGGGGAAATACAAATGTAAAACAGGCATTCGATTGCCGCTGGCCGGTCAAGATGATAGCCTGGCGTCGGTGGTTGAGGAGAACAGATGAACGACAGGTTGCTCATAGCCGGTATCGGTGGCATCGGTGGCGTCATCGCCGCCCGGCTGGTGGCTGCCGGCGCCCGGCCCTTGCTGCTCACTGCCAATCCCTCCATCACCGAGGCCATTCGCCAGACGGGCCTGCAGGTGGTGGACCGGAAGCAGCGTCGCTGCTACCAGGCCGAGTGCTACACCTCGCTCGAGCAGGTACCGGCGGCGACGACCTTTTCCCGGGCGCTGTTGTTGATGAAGGCCACGAACGTGGTAGAGTCGGCCCGCTCGATAAGCGCCCGGCTGGAGCGTGACGGTTACCTGGTCACCTGCCAAAACGGCATTGTCGAGGATGCCGTGTCCGCCGCGGTGGGCGCCGGGCGGGTGGTCTCGGCCATCGTCGGCTGGGGCGGTACCATGCATGCGCCCGGGGTCTACGAACAGACCGGTCCCGGGGGCATTCACCTGGGCGAACTGGACGGTACGCGCAGCGAGCGGGTGGAGCGACTGGCGGCCATGCTCGAGTCGGTGTCGCCGGTGATTGTAAGCAGCAACATCCGCGGGGCGTTGTGGTCGAAGCTGGCCATCAACTGCGTCATCACCACCATGGGGGCGGTCTCCGGGCAGACGCTGGGGCGCATGTTGCAAGACCGGGCCTTGCGCCGGGTGTTCCTGTCCGTCTACCGCGAAGTGCTGGACACCGCCGCGGCGGCCGGCGTCAAGCTGGAACGCATCGCCGCCCCTCCCCGGCTACTGTACTTGCCGGCCGGAGCCGGCCCGGCCCAGGCCCTGTTCAAGGACCTGCTGGTGCGCCTGGTGGGGCGGCGTTACGGGAGGCTGAAATCTTCCATGCTGCAGAGCCTGGAAAGGGGTCGCCCCACCGAGATCGACTACCTCAACGGCTACGTCGTGGAGCAGGCCCGTCGACTGGGAATCGCCGTACCCGGCAACGAGGCGTTGGTACGCCTGGTGAAAGAGATCGAGGCCGGCGAGCGCTGCGCCGAGCCGGACAACATCAGGGAATTGACGCTGTTGCTCCGGTGAACCGGCCTATCCCAGAGACTTCATGATCGTGATCAGATCACGGGGGGAGATGCCCTCGATGCGGTAGCCGCTGGGGGTGATCAGGATGAGGGACTCGGTGCTGCCGGAAGGAGCGGCCTTCCTGGTCTTTTTGGCGGTCTTGCGACTGCCCTTCCGGGAGGACTTCCGGGCCGCCTTTTTGGCCTTCTTGGCGGAATGGCGACCGGGTTTGCGACCGGGCTTGGCGGTCGAGGTCTTGCCGAGTTTCTTGCGCCAGGCCAACAGGGTGATGTAGCTCACGCCGACCTTCTTGGCAGCCTGGGGGGCTTTCATGCCCGCGGCCAGGAGCTTTTCGTACTTGGCCAGCACCAGCAGGCGCTGCTTGTCGGTGAGACGTTTGCCGGGGGACTTTTTCCCGGCGGCTTTCTTACCGGCCGGTTTGGCGGCTTTCTTGGTGGGCTTTTTCCGGGCAGCCTTCTTCTCGGTCTTGCTGGTTTTCTTCATGGGGTTGGCCTCCTGGGGGCAGAATGGTTTTTACCAGGTATCCTGTTGTCGGAAACTATATATATAATTTTCGTGGTAATCGTCAATAAATTATATAAATATAAATTTATATTTTAATACCCGGCCTGTTCCAGCATACGGCGCCACAGAGCCACCCGTTCACTGCCGTAGCTCTGCTGCCAGGCGTCGAGGACTTCTGACAGCGGCAAGTCGGCGCGGGGACCGTGAGTACGCACGTACTCGATGAAGGGGCGCCCGGAGGTATCGTGGGAGGGAAACAAAGCGTCGTTCCGGCCGTCGAACTCGACCAGGGGAAAGCCGTGGCGGGCGCACAGGGCGGCATCGAAGGAACAGACCACTTTGACCCAGCGTCCTGCCAGCCACAGTTCGTTGTAGCAATGATAAGCGAAGACATCGGTGCCCATCTGCTGGCGCAGTTCCGCTGGCGACAGGTGGTTGACGATGTCGGCGAACACCAGCCGTGCCGGAATGCCCGCGGCCCGGGCCAGCGCCGCCAGCAGCACCGCCTTGGGGATGCAGAAGCCCCGGCGCCGCTCCAGGATGAAGTCCGGGCGGTAGTGTTCGGGCAGGAAAAAGGGACTGGTCACGTCGTAGGCGATGTTGTCACGTACCCACTCGAAAAGCGCGCGGGCTGACTGCGGCAGCGGTGTGCCCGCCGGGACCAGCCGCGCGGCCAGGGAAGTCACCGCCGGCAGGTTCGGGGTGACGATTTCTCCACTACCCAGGTATTCCGACATGGCACCGGCGGACTGATCGCTCATATCAGAAGCTGCCTCCCAACAGGGGCACCGCCAGGCCCAGCGAGGTCCGTCCCTGGTTGCGCAGCGGCAGCAGCCGCGGCACCGGGGCGGAAATGACCCAGCCTTCCCGGGTGTGTTCGACGAGGGCCAGCCCGCTGCTGGCCGGGGCCGGTTCGTCGTAGTTGCGAGTGAGGAAGGTAGTCAGGCCCAGCCCGGCCAGCGACAGCCCCAGGGTCAACCCCACCCCGACGCGGTAGCTGTCCGGCTCGGCCAGGAAGGTGATGCCGAATCCCAGCAGTGCTCCCAGGGAACCGCCCAGGTTGATCAGCCCCACCCGGCCGGCGCTCATGTCCAGCTTCCCGGAAAACAGGGCCGCGGCGGCCAGGCCCGCGTCGCCGCCGGCCAACAGCATCGACAGGTAGAGTTTCTCGTCGCTGAAGAAGTCCTCGGAAACGAGGGCACCGGTGGCGGCGGTGATCCAGGTGGCCCAGACGGCGGCCGAGGAGATCAACGCCGCGTCGCCGTCGGCGACGTCGAGGTAGTGGGTGAGGGCGAAGGTGCCGCCCCAGCCCAGGGCGCTCAGCCCCAGGGCCAGTCCCATCATGCCCTGGGCGTTGAGATCGCCGTCGGGAATGGTGGCAAACGCCAGCCCGTGCCAGGCACCCCAGGTCCAGCCGAAGTTGATCATGGTTGCCCGTCCCGTGGACATGGACAGATCACTGGAGAAAACGATGGCCGGCACCAGTCCGGCCGCCGCTCCTCCGATGCTGCCCCAGATGATGGCCTTGGTCTCGTCGAAACTGAACTCGGAGTCGCCCAGGGCGGCGATGTTGGCGATGGCGAAGCCCGTCCAGGCGCCGAAGCTGGTGGTGCCGATGATGAACTGGGCCCGGCCTTCCTTGTTGACGAAGCCCTGGCCGCGGGCCATGCGCTCCAGCCGCGCCGCCCCCCAGCAGGCGGCGGGGCTGCCAGGATGCTCCTTGACCAGGCGCTGGTACATCTCCCGGGCCGCCCCCAGGTTGCCCGTGGCCTCCTGTACCAGGGCCTCTTCGTACAGGGACCGGGCTCGGCGATCCTGCTGGCTCTCGGCCGGGCAGGCCGGCGTGCCGGCCCGGGTGCTGCCGGCAAATAAACACAGTACGAGCAGATAGGTGGATAGATGCTTCATGACGTCCTCCCCGTTCAGACTAGCATTCCCAGCAACAACAGAGCCAGGGTGGAGGGGATGAGCACCGCCACCGCGGCGCGGGCCAGCGCCAGGCGGTGCACCACCGCCAGGCCCACGATTTGCACCCACAAGGACCAGAAGCTGCCCAGCAGCTGTCCGAATACCGGCACCACCACCAACACCAGCGGTGCGCAGCCGTAGGCGGTCACCCGCAGGGTCTGCCGGAAGGATCTCGGGCCGGGAGCCAGCAGCCATATTCCCAGGTGGTATGCCAGCGCTGTCAGCAGCACGTTGAGCAGCCCCAGCAGGGGAGATGTCCACAGCATCAGGCGCAGCACCACGGCGGCCCGGTCGAGCAGTTGCTGGGGCTCCTGTCCGGGCTGCAGCCCCACGGTGTCCAACCAGGCCTGGGGGTTGCGCCCCAACTCCCACAGAGCCGAGGCGGCGAACAGGGCGGCTGCCGTCGCTGCCAGCAGCCAGCCGAAGATCACCGCTCGCAGCAGGGGGCCGTCCTCGCCCAGCCGGGAGAAGAAGTCGGCCGGTCGCAACATGACCTGGTGCACGGTCTCGAAGAATTTCCGTACCCGGCCGGCGGTGCCGGACTCCCAGGGTACCGGGCCGGAGCCGGATCTCGGGAAGGTGACGACTGGATCCGGAAGGGCTTCTCGTTCTTCCCCGCCGGCGGTTTCCGGGGCCGGGCCGGTGGCGTCGGCGACAGCTTCCGGTGTCGGCTGCCGGTCCGCATCGCCGGGCGGATCCCCGGGTTCAGCCAGCAACTCCGCAGGTACCTCGAGTTCCACCTCGCTGTGACACCAGCGGCAGCGGATGCGTCCCGCTTGCTTGGTGGTGAAGGTACGCCGGCAGGAGGCACAGCGAACCTCGATGTCTTGCTTGAGACGCTGGCTCACGGCATTTCCAACTCGTCGGCCAGGTCCCCGGCATCGTAGAGCTTGCGCAGGGCCTCGATGATATAGGCGCTGTGCACCGACACGGTGCGGTTGACGGTGTCATCGAAGAAGTAACGCCCGGCCAGGCTCTCGATGTTGCCATCGAAGACCAGCCCCACCAGCTCGGCCCGGCGGTTGATCACCGGCGAGCCGGAATTGCCGCCGATGATGTCGCAGTCGCAGACGAAGTTGACCGGGGTGGCCAGGTCCAGGTGGTTTCGACGTTGCCAGAAACGCTCGGGCAGGCTCCACTCGCCCTGGCGGTCGAAGCCCAGGGAGCGGTCGAACAGGCCGTAGAGAGTGGTCTGGTAAGGGGCCAGGGTACCGTTCATGGGATAGCCGCGCACCGTGCCGTAGCTCAGGCGCAGGCTGAAGGTGGCATCCGGGTAGACATCCTTTCCGAAGGCGGCGAAACGCGCCTGGCCGATACGTTCGCTGGCGGGAGTGATGACCGCGTCCACGGTCTGCTTGCGCCAGTGCTCGTCGGCGACCAGGATGGGTACCAGCTTCCTGGCCAGGACGATGAGCGGGTCGTTGCACTTGGCCACGGCCGTGGGCCCGCCCTGCACCAGTTGCTTGCGGAAGGCCGGGTCTTTAAGCTTGCTCTGCCGGCACAGGCGCTCGGCGGCCTGGCGCGGATCACCCAGTTCACCGAGTACCTTGGCGAAGGGGTCGTCGGCGGGCAGGTGTTTCAGGGCGAAGCGCAGGGCCACTTCCAGGGTCACCGCCTCGAAGTCTGGATACACCGGGGCCGGTGAGAACAGATTGAACCTGAGCCGGTCGAGCTGGGCCTGGTGAAAGCCGTCC
Source organism: Deltaproteobacteria bacterium (assembly GCA_003647095.1). GTDB lineage: Bacteria > Myxococcota > B64-G9 > B64-G9 > B64-G9 > B64-G9. The sequence continues at coordinate 2,972 of QMME01000020.1, read as the reverse complement.
AGGCGCTCGGCATCCGGCTTCTGCAACTCGCCCACCAGCTTGACGATGGTGATGGCCTTGCCGGCCAGGGAGGCTCCCCAGAGGTTGTGCAGGGAGCGGCGGGTCAACTCCGCTTCGTACTTGTCCAGGGTGGTGGCGATTTCGTCCCAGGCGCTGCCGTATTGCCGCTGCCATTCTTTCCGCGAGGCCACTCGCTGGCGAAAGCGTTGCTCAGTCTTGCTGAAGCGTTCCATGAAACCGGGAGCCTTGATGGCCTGGTACATGCCGCCGTAGGCCTTCTTGGCGTTGTTGAAGGCGAATATGCGTACCAGGGCCCGGCGCCGCTGTTCGGGCCCACGCTGGGAGTACTTCTCCAGGGCGGCGATGGTGGTCTCGAAGAATTCCAGGCGCAGGGGAAAACCGTGGTCGCGGTCGAACTCGAGCTGCTTGACGGTATACAGGCGCTGGGTACGGCCGGGATGTCCCACCACGAATACCAGCTCGCCCCGGGCCGCGCCCCGGCGGTTGAAGCGCAGGTAGTGCTGGGGCTGCAAGGGCTTGCCGTCCTGCCAGACGCGGAACAGGGCGAAGTCGAGATCGTGGCGCGGGTAGGTGAAGTTGTCGTGGTCGCCGCCGAAGTAGGCCGCCTGGCGCTCGGGGGCGAACACCAGGCGCACGTCGGTGTACTTGCGATAGCAGTACAGCCAGTACTCGCCGCCCTGGTAGAGGCTGATCACCTCGCACTCCAGGCCGGTCTTTTTCTTGGCCTCCTCGGCCAGGCGAGCCCGCTCGGCCCGGCGGGCCTTGATGGCGGCCTCGCCGCGCTTGCCCCGGGCCGCCGCCAGCACCTTGGCGGTAACGTCGTTCATGTTGTCGAGGACGTTGAGTTCCAGGTCGGGGCACTTGATCTCGTCTTTCGGCCGGGCGGCGTAGAAGCCGGTCTTGACGTAGTCCCGGCCGGCACGGGACATCTTCTGCAACTGGCCCACGGCCACGTGATGGTTGGTGAGCACCAGGCCATGGGCGCTGACGAAGGAACCGGAGCCGCCGTCCATGAAGCGCACCGCCGACAGGCGCACGTGTTCCAGCCACTTGGCGTCCGGTTCGAAGCCGTACTTGGCGGACAGGGCCTTCAGGGGCGGATTGTCGAAGGTCCACATGCCTTCCTCGGCCCCGGCGGGGGGGCTCGCCAGGAACAGCACCAGCAAGACTGCGGTGGTACGGACAGCAGAAGCATGACCTTTCATTGCCAACCTCCTGTGCTGGTTGAGAACGCTCATCACGGCCGGCAGCATAGTTTATGAGCAGCCGGCAGGCAAGGAGTGCTTGACCTTGCATTTCCCGCCTCGGCTGCGATCTCGGCGTCGGCTCAGGAAGGAAAACCGAATACTTTTTCGCAAAGCCGCCAGGGGGTGGTCCAGATCAACTCGGTTTCGCCCAGGCGCCCGGAGTATTCCAGGGAGCGGTTTAGCACCACCAGCCTGGCCGGCTGGTAGGCATCGGCGAAACTGCGGCAACCGCGAGGAAGGCGCGGGCGGCTCATGGGATCCGCCTTGACCTCTACCGCCACCAGGTGGTCGGAAAAAGCGATGACGAAATCCACCTCCGTGCCCGAAGTGCTTCTCCAGTAATGCAGCAGGGCATCCGCGGGCAGGGCCTTGTCCAACTCCGTGAAGGCCCAGTTTTCGAACAGCGGACCCGGGTTGCCGATGTGTTCCAGCGGTCGCAGATCTCCCGACAGCCAGTTGCGCAACCCGTTGTCCACCAGGAATATCTTGGGACGGCGGATCAACTCCGAGCGTCGTCCTCCGGCGAAGGGCGAAAGGCGGGCGACCAGGTGCTCGTCTTCCATCCGGTCCAGATAGGCCAGTACGGTTTCACGGCTGATGCCCAGCACCGACGACCATTCCGAGACGTTGACCAGGCTGCCGACCTGGCTGGCCAGAAGTTTCAAAAGCCGCCGGTAGGCTTCCGGCAGGCCGACGCGATGCAGGTCGCTGGTATCGGGCAGCACGATCGAACCTGCCAACTCGGTAAGCGAGTCTCGGGGGGATTCGCTCAACCACGTCTCCGGGTAGCCGCCGAACACCAGGTGCCGTTCGAAGCGTTCTTCCTGGTGAGCCCGCCGCAAGGCGGGCGGCTCGTGTTCCAGATCTCGGGTGACCTCGGCCAGGGAAAACGGCAGGAGGCGCGTGCGTGTCGCCCTTCCGGCCAGCGACTCGCGGGTGCGCGCTCGCAGATGGTAGGACGAGCTTCCGGTCACGAAGATCTCCACGCCCGGCTTGCGATCCACCACTCCCTTCAGGAAAAGCCCCGCCTCTTGCAGGTGCTGTACTTCCTCGAACAGGAGGGCCGTCGGCTCTGCACCCAGGGTCTCCAGGTCAGCGAGAAACAGCGGCGCCGAGCGACACCAGGCCCGGATGGCGGCCTGTTCGCAGTCGATGAACAGTACCGGCTCCGGCCGGGTTGCCAGGTGACTCCACACCGCCGTGGATTTGCCCGCCTGGCGTGGGCCGACGATCAAGTGTGCCTTGTCCGCTTGCGTCCAGCGTCCCCGCCTTTGCTCGACCATGGTGCGTGGTACCAGGGGATGGGGAAGGTGTCCGCGGAGCCAGCGCTGTAGATTCCCGGGAGATTCGAGCCAGGGATTGTCCTTGCGCAGCACCTGGAGGACGTCACGATCCATGTTTGCATTTTAAGTCTGAAATATGTCAAATGTCAACCCAAAATATCAGAGTTAATTGCATACAAAGGGAGATGCCTCTGCGGCGGTCTGCAGCGCTTGCCCCGGCGCCGCCGGCTGGGGCAATATCGAGGCATTACCACGGAGGCGAGCATGAGCAAGGCGACTATACCGAGGCTGCCTCGCCCGCGGGCTGCTTCTCCACTTCCCGCCAGAAATCCAGTACCAGGCGGTTGAACTCCTCTGGCCGATCGACGCAGGTGGCGTGCCGGGAACCGGGTACGATCACCTTGCGGGCGGCGGGCAGGCG
>QMME01000019.1 GCA_003647095.1 Deltaproteobacteria bacterium | reverse complement strand
TATATCCTCGCCGTCCGGCAACAGTCCGAAGGCGGTGTTCGATGTCAAGCCGTCGGCTTCCCCCAGGCGGGTACACAGGTCGTCCTGCAGGACGAACACTCCACTCTGGCTCGACAGGTACAGCCGGCCCCGGGCATCAACGGCACCCTGGCGGACGGCGAAGTCGAAATCCGGGCAGCCGATGGGAACCACCTGCCAGCCGTCCTGGCGCCGGCGCAGAGCCCGGCGATCGGAAAAGAGAAGGAACTCTCCTCCCCGGGCCAGCAGCAGTTGCCGGGGAGGCTCGCCCAGGAGCGTGCGGGCGGAGTCGTCCCAGGAAAAACCTTCCCCCGACAGCCGGGCCAGGCGACCGTCGAGGGTCAGGGCCCAGGCCTCGCCGGCGGGACGACAGGCCAGCTGGGTCACGTGCCGCCCGGCCAGCCCGGCCAGTTCCCTTGCCGGCCGCAGCCGTTGTTCCCCGGTGTCCAGGTACAGCAGGTGGTCGCGGGTGGCCAGCAACAGACGCCGGGGCTGCCGGGTGCACAGGGCGACGATGGGTTGGTTGGGCATGCCCTGTTCGCTTCCCACCAGCCGTCCTCGCTGGCCGTCGAACAGCACCACCGCCTTGCCGGAGTGCACTCCCGGGCCCCACAGTGCCAGCAGCCCGTCTCCGGTCTCCCGGCAGTGATTCAGCTCTCCCGGGGGAATTCCCTCGGCCCCGGAGATGAAGTTGTCTACCTTGTTCCCGGCAGGTTCGAAGCGGGACAGGCCCTCACCGTGGGTGGTGTAGATGTGGCCGGCCAGGCGACACAGGTCGTAGTTGACCGGCTGGCGCAGTCCATCGGCCACCACCAGGCGCGACGAGGAAGGGGGCAACAAGCGGTAGAGCCCGCCCTGGTAGGCACTGAACCAGATGCTGCCATGAGGACCGGCCAGGAGATCGAGCGTCCACTCGGCGGGCAGCCAGCGCTGGGCCGACAGGGTGTCGCAGTGCCTTCCCGATTGCCGGCACAGGCCGTCGGTGGAGGCGAACCACAGGGTGCCGTCGGCGGTTCGCAGGACATGGTTGACGTTGCGGGTCACGGCGGCGAAACGCCGATCGACGATGCGCCGGATCTTTCCGGAACGCAGTTCGAAGGCTCCCCCCAGGCCGTGCACCCAGATGCTGCCGCTGCCGTCGGCGAGCAGGCCGAACAGCTTGGCGTCGGGCCGGCCGGAAGCCTCGGGGAAGGTGAAGTCGTAGCGGTGCCAGTGCCCCCCGGGGTCGCGTACCGCGTAACCTCCGCTCCAGGCCACTGCCAGCGAACCGTCGCTGGCCGGAGCCACTCTCTCCAGTTCCCGGGGCAGGGGAGCCTGGCCGGGGCCGAGTTGCTCCCTGACTTCACCGCTGTCGGTGAAGATGGTCAGTCCTCCCGCCGTGGCCGCATAGAACAGGCCGTCGGGCCCCTGCTTTATCTCGTTGACGATGTTGGATGCCAGCTGCAACCGTACCTGTTTCAGTCTTCCCTGCTCCCGGGCCAGGATGCCGGCGATGCCGTTTTCCCGCTCGGGCCCCAGCTCGGGGTTGAACAGGTGGATGAAGACGTTGTCGTCATAGCGGTAGAGCCCGCAGTTGGTGGCTGCCCAGAGTCGCCGCTGGCGATCGAGCAGGGAGCCGCGCAGTTCCAGGGTGGGGTGGGGAAGCTTCAGCCGGCGGGTGAACAGGCCATCGAAGGAAACGAACCAGGGAGGTGCCACCTGTAGTTGGTCGTCGGTGTCTCCGTTCATGATGATGGTATCGTCGGCGAAAGCCACCAGGTCGGCGTCGGGGGGGATTCCCAGGCGCGAGGGAAACTGCTGCAGCAGGTGGCGGGCCCGGCCGAAGTAGTCCTCGGCTTCCATGACCTGGCGTTGCCACTGCTCGAAAAACACCGTGGCCAGGTCCGCCTGGTCGGCCATTCCCGCAGCCCGGGCTTCCACCAACAGTTCGTTCAACACCGGCAGGGCCTCGCGGGGACGGCGGGAATGGTTGATCAGGCCGTCGGCCAGCAGTGCCAGGGCCCGTACCAGGCCACGCCGGTAGTCGACGCGGCGCATGCCATCCACGGCGTCTTGCAGGTCGGCCAGGGCCCGGGTGTTGTGCCCCAGCCACAAGTGGGCCCGCCCCCGGGCCAGTTGCAACGAGGCCGTCAACCGCCGTGCCGCCCGGCCCCGTAGCCGGCGGCTCTTTTCCAGCAGTTGCCCGAGCCAGGCCAGGGCCTGGTGTCCCCGCTGCACCTCGCCGCGGTGGGTGACCGCCACCACCCAGGCATAGCGTGCGGAGTCGCCGGGCAGGCGTGACAGTTCTTCCAACAGCGGCTGCGGTTCGTCCTGGCCTCCCCGGTGCAGGAACCAGTCATCCACTCGTTCCACCAGTGCACTGGACAGCTCCGGCTGTTGCCGCAGCAGTGCCAGGAGATCGTCCTCGGTGGCTCCTGCCGGAGAACAAACGGTCGACAACAGCACCATCGACAGTGCCAGCCTAGAGAACCTGCCACTGCTGGCGATGTGTTTCTTGGAGGGAAAGAAAGGGCCGGGCATCAGCTTGTGCGGTCTGGTTTTCCGATTGTCTAGGTGGAAAGCATCCGGGACAACTGCTCGACCACTTGCCGGTAGGCCGGCAGGGCCTGCTGGGAATCGTCGGCGAGAAAGCCGAAGTCGAGACCCGGCCGGCTCCAGACCACGTTGCCGTTCAGCTTTACCGGCGGCCGGGAGTCTCCCGGGTAGACACTGATCCTGACCTCTCCGCGGGGGGTGTCGGCGCTCTCTATGCACAGGCCGCTCCGGGAGACGTTGCGGGTTCGGGCCAGGATGAAAGAATCGTTGTAGCTGTAGCTGACCGCCAGGGTCATGGGCAGGCGGGGTTCCCGGCGTTCACCCTCGTAGGCCCTGGGCACGGAGCCCAGCAAGCGCTCCCGCTGCTCCACCTCGCTGGAGAAGAAACCCACCCCGGATATCTTTTTCTGTTCGCGTTCCCTTATCCAGAGGATCATGCCCAGCATGTCGGTGGTGAATCCCTCGGCTTCAAGGGTGATGGAAACCAGGGCCACCTCGCCCGGATTGGCCTCTCCTGCCAGCGGTACCACCAGGCCACCGTGAGGAGCCGAGGACAGGAAGTTGTCCATCAACTCGGCACGCGATGGATAAACTACTCTCAGGTTCCTGATTATCCTGCCCTGCCTGGGGGTCAAGCTGGACACCATGAGGATTCCCTCCCTGCTTGCAGGAGAAAACCGGCAAGAGACCGTTATCCAGCATCCCCTCGGCACCGGTAATCTCCCCTGTTCGGCCCCGCCAGGATAGCAAAACCCGCCGGACCAGACAATGGAAAAGCGTAGAGCGGCATGATATCAGGTGATTGCCAGCAGGGCGAGGTTGGACTAGCCTGTGGGAACACGTCCGGGAGGGACAATGAAACGGTTACGATTGGTTGCCGTGGCACTGGTATTCACGCCGGCCCTGGTTTGTCGGGGAGGAGGGTTTCTGCAGTACGAGCACGCCGCCGTCTCCACGGCCATGGCCGACGCACGCAGCGCCCTGGCCGATGATGTCAGCGTGGTCTACTATAATCCGGCGGCCATGTGCGAGTTGACCGGCTTGCACTTGCAACTGGGTACCACTGCCACCCTGCCCCTGGTCGACTACCAGGCCGCCCGCCAGGCCGATCCCCTCCGCACCTACACCCGCCTGGCCACCGGCCAGGTGGTGCAGGTGAACGACGGCATGAACGATGCCCATGCCAAGGTGCGGGGGTTTTTCCCCTCCCACCTGTACGTGAGCTGGCGCCCGGAATCCGTGCCCCTGGCGGTGGGATTCGGGGTGAACAATCCCTTCGGGCTGGGTGTCGCCTGGCCCGGCGACTGGGATGGGCGTTTCATAACCACCGAGTCGGACCTGACCACCTTTTTCAACCAGCCCACCGTGGCCCTGGACCTGGCCCAGCTGTTGGGATTCCGCCAACGGCTGCACCTGTCCGTGGCCGTCGGCTACGACCTGGTATGGGCCACGGCCCGGCTGGGCCAGCACCTCGACCTGCGGGTGGCCGAGATGCTCAGTTCGGAACCAATAGCGGATCCCGAGGGAGAGATGCTCATGACCGGCAGCGCCCTGGGGCATGGATTCAACCTGGCCCTCTACGCCGAGTGGCCCGGCCGGCTGGCCTTCGGGGCCTCGCTGCGCAGTGGTGTGCACCTGCCCTTTTCCGGAACCGCCCGCTTCTCTTTCAACCCGGCCGGTCGTCAGGCACTGCAGTTGCTGGCCACCGACATTCCCGCCAGCACCACCGGCCGGGTCGACATCGATCTGCCCTGGCATGCCAACCTGGGCCTGGCCTGGCTGGGGACCGAGCGCCTGAAGGTGGCGCTGGACCTCTACCTGGCCTTTTTCCAGAGCTATGACGAACTGAGCATGGACTTCGACTGCCTGCACGAGCAACCGGCCTGCGCTCTGGCCGGCGACCCGGTCGTGGCCAACTGGCATACCTCGTGGCAGCTTTCTCTGGGAGTCGAGTACCGGGCCTGGCGGCAGCTGCGCCTGCGGGCGGGATACGCCGCTTCCTTTTCCCCGGTACCGGCCGATACCCTGGAGCCGTCTGTTCCGGACGGGCGCCAGAGCAATATCGGGTTGGGTGCCGGCTGGCGCGGCGACTGGTGGAAGCTGGATGTCGGCTACATGCTGGCGCTGTGGTCGGTGACCAAGGACAACGACGTGGGCGGCACCGATGCCGGTGGCAACCCCCGGGGCAAGGCCAACGGCCTCTACCGCACCACCGCCCACATGCTGGCGGTGAGCTTTTCGGTGGTCCTGTTCCGGTAGGCTTGCGGGCCGGCCGCTGCCCTGGGCCGGGAGGTGAATCGTGGAGATCCTGGTGCTCAACTGTGGTTCCTCATCGGTCAAGTTCGCCCTGTGGTCGGCCGAACCATTGCGACGGCTGCGCTGGGGCATCGTCGAACGCATCGGCCTGGCGAACAGCCGCTTGCTGGTGAACGATGCCGGCGGAGAGGGGAGTAACGAGGCGGTGGACTGCTCCGATCACCGGCGGGCGGTGGAACTGGTGCTGGCCGGTATCGCCGGGCGCCGGAACCACGACGCCGGTGCCATTGCCGCCGTCGGTCACCGGGTGGTGCACGGGGGGGAGCGCTTCGCCCGCAGCGCTCGCATCGATGAGCAGTTGCTGCGCGAGGTGGAAAGGTGCAGCGAGTTGGCACCGCTACACAATCCGCCCAACCTGGCCGGCATCCGTGCCGCCCGCGAATTGTTGCCCCGTGCCGTGCAGGTGGCGGTATTCGACACCGCCTTCCACCAGAGCATGCCCCCCGAGGCCTATCGCTACCCCTTGCCGGCCGGCTGGTACGAGAAATACGCCATCCGCCGCTACGGCTTCCACGGCACCAGTCACCTCTACGTGGCCCACCGGGCGGCGGCGTTGCTGGACCGTCCCCTGGAGCAATTGCGCCTGGTCACCCTGCACATCGGCAACGGCGCCAGCGCGGCGGCGGTGGCCGGTGGCAAGTCCATCGATACCAGCATGGGGTTCACGCCGCTGGAGGGCCTGGTGATGGGAACCCGTTGCGGCTGGATCGATGCGGCGGTACCGCTGTGGGTGATGAGGAAGGAAGGACTGGATGCCGCGCGCCTGGACACGATACTTAACCGGGAAAGCGGGTTGCTGGGCCTGACCGGCCGTTTTTCCGATCGCCGGGAGATCGTGCAGGCGGCCGCCGCGGGCGATGAGCGTTGCCAACTGGCACTGGCGGTGGAGTGCCGCTCGCTACGCAAGGTCATCGGCGCCTACGCAGCCCTCATGGGTGGTCTGGATGCGGTGATCTTCACCGCCGGGGTGGGGGAAAACTCCCCGGAAATTCGCGCTGGCGCCCTGCGACAACTGGATTTCCTGGGAATCCGGCTGGACGGGGAGCGCAACCGCCAAGCCGTTGGTGGCGCCCATGAACTGTGCATCAGCAGCCCCGGCAGCCGGGTACAAGTATGGGTGGTTCCCACTGACGAGGAGCGGGTGATTGCCGAAGATACCCTGGCCCAGGTGACCGGCCGGTTTGACCGGGCAGGCTTCCGCTACTCCTTCTCCCGTTGAAAAGCGCCGGGTTGACTCAGCCGCTGTCGCGCCCGGAGTAGTATTTGCTGGAAGTTTCTCAAGCCCGCCGGTTTGGAGAGGTGGTCGTCCATGCCGGCCCGCAGGCACTGCTGGCGGTCTTCATCCAGGCAGTGGGCGGTAATGGCCACGATCTGCACGTGCCGGCCGCTGCCGGCCTCCAGGCGGCGAATCTCCCGTGATGCCTGCAACCCGTCCATGCCCGGCATGCGACAATCCATCAACACGATGTCGTATTGGCCGGACAGTGCCCGGGGCACTGCCAGGTTCCCATCGCTGACGGAATCCACCCGGCAGCCCAGGCGCTTGAGAATGGTGGTGGTCACCTCCCTGCTGACCGAGTCGTCGTCCACCACCAGCACCGACAGGTCGGAGAACTGCTCCCGCTCCGGCCCCGCTGGGTGAGCTGCCTCGGCCGGCGGGGGTTGGGCCGGTTGTGGTGCGGATTCCTGGGGCCTGGAGAGGGGCACTTCGAACCAGAACCTGCTGCCCTGCCCCGGTGTGCTCGTCAACTGCAGCTGGCCCCCCATACTCTCCACCAGTTGCCGGCACAGGGCCAGGCCGGTGCCGGCCCCCTGGGGGCGGCGCAGCGGCAAACCATCCTTGCGGACCAGCGGTTCGAATATCGATTGCTGGCACTCGGGAGAGATACCCGGGCCGGTGTCGGAGACCGAAAACCTCAAGAGCTTCTTCTGCTCGGAGTTGCTTGCCTGCTCCAGTTGCAGGCAGACCCGACCGGCGCTGGTGAACTTGAGGGCATTGTCGGCCAGGTTGACCAGGACCTGGCGCAGGCGGATACGGTCTCCCACGATGGTGTTCGGCACCTCGTCGTCTACCCGGCACTCCAGGGCCAGTCCCTTGAGGTGGGCCCGGGCGGACATGAGATCGACCACCTCGGCCACCAGTTGGCGGGTGGAGAACTCTTCCGAACGCAGGTCGAGCGATTCGGCCCGGGCCCGGGCCAGGTGCAACAGTCCGTCGAAGATCTCCACCAGGGAGCGGGCCGAACGACCGATGGCGTCGATGTGATCGGCCGTTTCGCGGTCGAGCCGGCTGTCTTCCCGGAGCAGCTCGGTCAAGCCGATGATGCCGCTCAGGGGGGTGCGCAGTTCGTGGCTGATGTTGGAGAGGAACTCCGACTTGAGGCGGCTGGCCCTCTCCGCCGTCTCCTTGGCCTGCCGTAGCGATTCCATGACCCGGTGGCGCCCCGTGTCGTCGTGGGTCACCACCAGAACCGCCGGTTGTCCCTCGTGCCTGACGGCCACCTCGGTGACCTTGAGCAGGTGCAGGCGACCGTTACGGTCGGGCACCAACTTCTCGGTGGTCAGGCTGTCGGTCTGTCCGGCCAGCAGCCGAGTTATCCTGTTGGCGCTTTCCTGTTGTTCCTGGGGGCGCAGGAACCGCCGGTAATCCATCCCCAGCACCTCTTCCGGTTGATAGCCGAACATGTTGGCCAGGGCCCGGTTGACGTAGATGACCTTGAAGTCCTGCAGCAGCACCAGCCCCTCCCGGGCGGCATCTGCCAGGGCCAGGTATTGCTGCTCCAGCTCGCGTGAGCGCAAGAGCAGCAGGTTCTCGTTGCGCTGGCGCTCGGCGCGTTGCTCTACCTGCTGGAAGGCCGCCTGCAGGATGGCCAGCAGATCTTGGGATTGCACCGGCTTGCGCAGGTAGCGGAAGGCGCCCTGGCGTACTGCCTCGGCCGCCGAGTCGACGTCGGCGTAGGCGGTGAGCACGATGAACAGCAACTCTAGCTGCAGCTTGCGCAGCTGTCGCATCAAGATGACGCCGTCACCGTCGGGAAGCCGCAGGTCCAGCAGCAACAACTGCGGTTGCCAGCACTGGCACAGTTCGCGGGCCTGGCGGCAATCACGGGCCCATTGCACCTGGTAACCATTTTCCCGCAACAGGTCCTGCAACAGTTCGGCCAGCTGGGCGTCGTCGTCGACCAGGAGAATTCGCCGCTCGTCCATCCTCTTGATTGTCCTTGCTGCTGCCGCCGGATGCAAGTTCTTCCCGAGTGATCTGGCCGGGTTCGGGCCACGACGGAGATTGCCTGTTGCCAGGAGGCCGGAAAATTGCTAGTCATGTTCCCCCAGGGAGGCCTGGTCCATGGGTGAAACCTCTTTTCCGGCAGGCGGCGGATTACGCCGCTTGCTGGTTTCTGTGAGCGACTGGCGGGAGGTGGCCGCCAACTACCTCGGCGAACCGCCGCACGGGGGGCTGGTGGTGGAGGCCCCGGAAGATGTCGCCATGGGAGAGCCGCTGGAGCTGCTGATACGCTGCGGCGATGACGAAGTGGCCATTCGCGGGGCGGTGTTGTGGAAGCGGCGCGGAGAAAAAACACTCCTGGCCGGGATCGGCTTTCTGGCCTCCGAGGTGGAGAAGCGCGAAAAGTTGCTGGGACTTACCCGCCAGCGGCACCTGGCCGACCGGGCTCGCCGGCAGCCGCGCTACCGCGTGGCCATGCGGGTGACCTATCGTACCGCCACCGATTTCGTGGTCGACTACACCCGTAACATCTCCGGTGGCGGGGTGTTCGTGTCCAGCAAGCGCCCTCCCCGGTTGGGGGAGAAGGTGTTGCTGCGCCTGTATCCGCCGGGCCAGGACGAGCCCATCGATCTCGCCGGCCAGGTGGCCTGGCGCCGTCCCGGTGAAGGCTTCGGCCTGCGTTTCTCTCCCTTCAGCGCCCAGGCCCGCCAGCACCTGGAGAAGGTGGTCCGCTCGGTGGCCGTGGGAACCGCCACCCGGGTGGATTCACCCATCTTCGAGGAAGTCACACCCTTTTAGCCTGGTGGGGAAGCTAGGAAATGATGGCCTCGAGCCAGTGGCGGGCTGCCGCCAGCGGCTGCTCGACCTCGCCGGGGGTCAGTTCGATGAGTACCGTCCCCGATGGCTCCAGGTGAACCCGCTGCGGTTCGCGGCCGGCCAACTGCACCAGCCGCTGGGGGGTGACGGTGGTTTGCCGTTCCAGCTTCAGCTTGAGGAGGTTTCGCCGCAGCTCCAGCCGGCTGGCCCGCAAGCGGCGCAGGCGTACCTTCAGTAGCATCAGTTCCAGCAGCACTTCCACTTCTTCCGGTGGCGGGCCGAAGCGATCATTCAGCTCCTGCTCGATGTCGTTGACCTGCTCGTCGTCGCCGGCCCGGCTCAGGCGGCCGTAGAAGTCCAGCCTCTGCTCCAGGTCGGGGACGTAGTCTTCCGGAAGCAGGCCCGCCACCGGCAGCACCAGCTCCGGGTCCAGGGTTTCGGAGGCGGCCTGTCCCTTGACCTCGGCCACCGCCCGCTCCAGCAGGCGACCGTACAGGGCAAAACCCACCGCGGCGATGTGTCCCGACTGGTCACGCCCCAGCAGGTTGCCGGCCCCGCGCATCTCCATGTCCTCGTAAGCGATGCGCCAACCGGCTCCCAGCTCGTTGTGCTGGCACAGCACTTCCAGGCGCTGGCGGGCCTCCCGGCTGATGCTTTCCAGCCCGGGTACCAGTAGAAAGGCGTAGGCACGCTCGCTGGCACGACCCACCCGGCCGCGGATCTGGTGCAACTGGGCCAGGCCGAACAGGTCGGCGCGGTTGACGATGATGGTGTTGGCCGAGGGGATATCCAGGCCCGACTCGATGATGGAGGTACACAGCATGACGTCGGCCCGCCGCTCGATGAACTCGGCCATGGCGCGTTCCAGTTCCCGTTCGGACATCTGCCCGTGAGCCACCACCAGCCGGGCCGCCGGCACGATGCGTTGCAGGTAATGTTGCATGGCCGGCAGGCTGCGCACCCAGTTGTGCAGGAAAAACACCTGGCCGCCCCGGCTCAACTCGCTGTTGATGGCCTCGTTGATCACTCGCCGGCCGAAGCGGGAGATCACCGTCCTGATGCTGCGCCGGCCGGCCGGCGGGGTCTGGATGACGGATATGCGGCGCAGCCCCGACAGGGCCAGCTGCAGGGTGCGCGGCAGCGGGGTGGCCGTCAGGGTAAGCACGTCGACGTTGCGGCGCAGGGCCTTGATGCGTTCCTTGTGCCGCACCCCGAAACGCTGCTCCTCGTCGATGACCAGCAGGCCCAACTGGTGGAACTTCACGTCCGCTTGCAGCAGGCGGTGGGTGCCGATGACGATGTCCACCCGGCCGGCGGCCAGGTCGTCCAGGATTTCCCGCTGCCGGGCGCGGGGCACCAGGCGGTTGAGCATTTCCACCCGCAGCGCCTGCTCCTCGAGGCGGGCGCGAAAGGTGGCCAGGTGCTGCAACGACAGTATGGTGGTGGGCACCAGCACCGCCGTCTGGCGGCCATCCAGGGCATGCAGGTAAGCCGCCCGCACCGCCACCTCGGTCTTGCCGAAGCCCACGTCGCCGCAAACCAGCCGGTCCATCACCACCGGGGAAGTGACATCGGCCACCACCTCGGCTATGCAGCGTTGCTGGTCTTCGGTCTCCTCGAAGGGGAACGAGGCCGCCAGGGCATGGTAATCCTCGCCGGGCGTAGAGGCCGCCTGCCCGGGATTGGCCTGGCGCTCGGCTTCCAGGCGTACCAGCTCGTCCGCCATCTCCAGCAGCGAGCGGCGCACCCGCGCCTTGGCCCGTTCCCAGGCCTTGCCGCCCAGCTTGCTCAACGGCGGCGGCTTGCCCTCGGGGCCGCGGTAGCGATCCAGCAGGCCCATGCGGGTGACCGGCAGGTAGAGCAGGTCGCCGCCGCGAAAAGACAGCTGCAGGAAGTCGGCCTGGCTGCCCCCGGCCTCCAGGCGGCGCATCTTGTCGAAACGACCGATGCCGAAGTCCACGTGTACCACGTAGTCGCCGGGCTTGAGCGCCACCGGCCGGCGCGCCGGCCGGCGTTCCCGGCGGCGGGCCCGGCGGGCGCCGAAGATCTGGCTGTCGGGCAGGTAGGCCGTGCCGCCGCCGGGGCGGGCGACGATGAATCCCTCGGCCAGGGTTCCCTCGACCAGCAACACCGCCTCGCCTCCCCGGCCCGGCGCCAGCCCGCTGGGCAGCTGGCCGGGGTCGCGCAGGCGCTGCAACTTGATATGGCGAAGGTCGAAAAGCTGCTGCAGCTCGCGGGCCCGGCCGGCACTGCCGGCCACCAGCACCGGTCGCAGTCCCCGGCGTTTCCAGTCGGCCAGCAGCTCCAGCAGGGGAGCCAGGGGCTCGGCCGCGGCTGCGGTGGCGCGCAGTCGCTGGCCCAGATCGTCGACCGAACGGGTGTGCAGTTCCAACGGCGTGTCCCGGTCCCCGGCCTCGTGCAGGCCCACGTCGAGGCGGCGGGCTTGCTGTCGCCAGGCCTGCCAGCTCTCTGCCGGCAGCAGCCAGTGTTCGGGGGAAAAGCATATGCTCTCCTGGCCGGCGGCTTCCCGCCAGGCGGCCTCGGCCCGTTCCCATTGCCCTCGTATCCCGGCCTCGATCTCGGCCCCCTCCTCGATCACCAGGGAGATTCCCGCCGGCAGGTAGTCGAGCAGCGAGCCCAGCTGCTCGTAGAAGGCCGGCAGCAACGATTCGATGCCGAAAAACCAGCGTCCCTCGCGCAGGGCCCGCAGGGGCTCGAGCAGCCGCCGGGAGGGCAGGTCCCGCTCGGACCCCAGGCGTTCGATGCTGGTGCGGGCCTGTCGGCGGTGAGCCTCGTCCCAGAGAATCTCCCGTACCGGGCCCAGGTACAATGAATCGCTGCGCCGCACGGTACGCTGGCTGTCGGGATCGAAGGCGCGTATGGACTCGATCTCGTCGCCCAGCAACTCCAGCCGCAGGGGCAGGGGCAGGCCCGGGGTGAAGATGTCGACGATGCCGCCGCGTACGGAAAAGGTGCCGGGATCTTCCACCATGGGCACCCGCAGGTAGCCCAGGAGCAGCAGGTGTTCGACCAGTTCTCCGAGGTCTATGCTTTCTCCCGCCAGCAACAGCCGGGCTGTGGCGGACAGCTCGCGGCGCGGCAGGCAGCGACGCAACAGGGAGGCGCTCCCGGCAAAGAGCAGGTCGGGCGGGGTGCCCTCGGCCAGCCGCAGCAACAGTGCCAGGCGCTCGCCTTCGCTGGAGCGGTCGGGAGAGAGATCGTCGTAGGGGCTGGACTGGTGCAACGGCAGGCAGGCCACCCGGGGGGCGAAGGGATCCGTGGGATGGGGTTCGCCCTCGCCCAGGAAAAACCGGGCCTCCTGGGCCAGTTGCTCGGCCCGTTGCTCGTCGGGGCAGATCCACAGCAGGGGCCGGATGCCCTGGCGCACCAGCGACGCCGCCAGCCAGCCGCGGGCCGGGCGGCAGATACCCTCCAGATGCACCGGCCGGCCGGCGGCGAGCAGCTCCCGCACCCGGGCCAGCTGGCCGGCGGGATCGGGCGTGGTCTTCCATCCTTCGTTGCTCACGCCGGCCATTGAGCCACAAGCGCGCCGCCGGCGCAATGGCCGCGAGCGTGTTGCCCGGCCCAATAAAAAAACCCCCGCCCGGAAAGGGCGGGGGTTGAAACAGACAGGAGATTACCCGTCAGGGAGCCACCGTGATGTCGAAGATGCCGCAGCCGGAATAGGTATCGGCGATGATGTATACGACCATAGATGAAGAACCACTCGAGTTGTCAACCTGCGTGGTCTCGGGGTCACCGCTAAACGTCTCATCGGCTCCGGCAAAACAAGAGGCTCCATCGAAGTCGAGGCAATCGGTCGTCACCCAGAGAGAGGAATCCTGCGTCTCCCCGGTGTGCGGGGTGATGGTGACAGTGGCAGTTTCCCCGGCGGCAACGATAAGATGGTAGACGATTTCCGAACCGTTGCTGGAATACCCGGTGCAATTACTATTGCCCGAAGGTGCGCTGTAGTATGACGTGCCATTGTTGCAGCTGTCCTGGTCGGTCAGACTTATCGTCGTGGTGCCGTCGAAAGTTCCCAAATCGACGGCCTGGCAGCTATTGGGTAAGCACCTGGGCAGGCAAACCGAGGTGCCGGATCCGACGCTGGTGCACTCGTAGTGGCAGTCGGCATCGCCGGCGGCGTTGGTCCAGGTGTCGGAGCGGCAGGGATCGGTCGAGGCATCGCAGTTATCGAAGCACAGGCCGAGTGGAAGTCCAATTCCCAGGCAGGTCGATCCTGCCGGGCAGGCATCGTCGTTAGAACACCACTCGGAGCAGTAGCCATCCCAGTCACCGAAGTTCGAGTCCAGGCAGGCGGGGTCGCCGTTGCTGGCCACGCAATCCGTCGGGGCCGAACACGGGCTGCCGGCCGCACCCGAACCGGCCGTGCAGGCGGCCGTGTTCTGGCAGGTGGTGGGATCGCCACAGTCGAAAGCTGCGTCGTTGTCGTTGTCATCCCAGTCACCGCACTGAGTTTCTTCATCGTAGCAAGCAGCGGTGCCGTCGGCATCGCCGCAAACCTGGGAGCTGTCCTCGCAGTTTTGGGAAACACTCCAATCCAGGCAGCCAGAGGTCTGAACTTCACATGTCCACACCTCGTTGCCGCTCACGCCGCTGCACATGCTCACGTCTTCCGCCATGCAGGCGTTCCAGCAGCAGGAATTGGCCAGGTAGCTGCCGATACCCAGGCCGGCGTAGTCGATGAAGATACTAGTACTGGCATCCACGGTTACCGAGTGGAAGTGCAGGATATGAGGAGCTCCATCTGCATAGGCAGACAGGTCGACAGAGACGAGCTTGTAGGTCGGATAGTATTGCGGATCCGTCGTGTCCACGCTCCAGACCGAGGTGCTGTCTATGAGAACCTCGGTTATTTCGTTGGAGTTGCCAGTCTGCGGGAGGATCCACAACAGGAAGAACAATGTTGCCTGCCGGCCCTGCGGAATGGTGATTTGCTGCGATACGTCTACTACATCGGCCTGCCCGCCGCCGACCCAGATCCACCACGTTCCGTCGAAGGCGAGGTTGGTTCCGTTGCCACAAGTATTGGGATCGCACATCGGGGTTCCCCAGGCTGACGATGTCGCCGTCCAGGTACTCGAGGAATCCACCTCCTCGAAGGAGCCATCCACCAGTCCCTCGGTGCAGCTGACGACGCACTGGGAAAGCCCGCTGTAGACCTCGCAGACCTCATCGGCAGTGCAGGCGTCGTCCTGGGTCAGATCGTTGCAACCGTCGGCACCGACGACACAGTGCTCGGGAATGTTGCCATTGCAGCTTTCTCCCGCGGTGTCGCACTCGTCTACACATACGCACTGGGCGGTATTGTCGACAACCGCGCAGGCGGGAGTGGTGTCGGTGCAAGTGTCGGTAAGTAGCCAGTGCCGGCAGCCGTCTCCGCCCACCTGGCAGGTCTCGACGATGTCATTCGTTCCGTCGGTGCCGCAACGGGTGGTGTCCAGCTCCTGCTCGGTGCAGTCGTTGGTGCAGCTGGCCACGCACTGGGCGCTGCCGCCGCTGTCGTCGCAGACGTCGTTGCTCGATCCGCCCTGGGTGCAGTCGGTGGTGTTGGTCCACTCCAGGCAGCCGTCGCTGTCGCCGTCGGTGCAGGTCTGGATCCAGGCGAACCCTACATCGCACTGGGTCGAGTTCTCGGGGGTGCAGGTATCCGTGCACACGCAGGAGGCATCGCCGTTGTCATCCACTCCGCAGGTGTCGGTGGGCTCGTTGCCGTCGTCGGGGCAGTAGGTGGTGTCGGCCAGCTCCAGGCAATCGTCATCGTCCCCGTCGGCGACGCAGGTCTGCACCCAGTCGCCGTTGCAGGCGGTGTCGCCCGTCTGGCACTCGTCGCTGCAGACGCACACGGCGTTGCCGCTGTTGTCGACGTCGCAGGTGTCGGTGGAGGTGCCGCCCTGGGAGCAGTCGGTGGTGTCTTTCCATTCCAGGCAGGAGTCCTGGTCGCCGTCGGCGGCGCATTCCTGGATGACGTCACCGTTGCACTGGGTGGCCCCGGCGGTGTCGCACAGGTCGGTGCACACGCACTGGGCGTCGCCCGAGCTGTCGTCGCACAGCGGGGTGGGCTCGGCGCAGGTGGTGGTCACGTTCCAGTAGTTGCAGCCGTTGCTGGTGTTGAGCTCGCAGGTCTCCACGGCGCTGTCGTCGTTGTTGCAGCGGGTGGCCCCGGCGGTGCTGCACTCGCTTTCGCAGGGCTCGATGCACTTGGGGGAACCCCCGTTGTTGTAATCGTAGCAGACCTGGGAATTGGCGGTGCAGTCGGTGTCGGTGACCCAGTCGTTGCAGCCGTCGCTGCCGGCCTGGCACACCTGGATGACCCGGCCCAGGGGATCGCAGCGCTTGGCATCGAGCGTGTCGCACTCGTTGGTGCAGTGGTCGGCGCAGACCACCGGATTGACCGAGTTGTCGCAGAAGCCGCCGTTCGAGGCGCAGTCTTCCAGATCCACCCAGTCGTAGCATCCCGTCTCGGCCACCACCTGGCAGCCCTGGCGCATGGTGCCGTTGCACTGGGAGTCGTCGATGTTCGGGTCACACACGTCCTGGCACTGTTCCACGCACTGGGCGGTGCCACCGGACACCTGGCACTTGGTACGCGGCAGGCTGCACTCGTCGGTCTTCTGCCAGTCCAGGCAGCCGGAAGCCACCGTGGTGCAGGTCTGCACCGTCTCGTCGTCGGCGCAGCGGGTGTCGCCGTCGGCCGGGCAGCGGTCCTGGCAGGTGGCAGCGCAGGAGGCGCTGCCGCCGCTTTCCACGCAGTACTGGTTGTTGGTGGAGCAGTCTTCGCTCACCACCCAGGCCTTGCAGCCGTCGTTGCCCACCCGGCAGGTCTGCACCGCCTCGCCCTGGCAGCGGGTGGCGTCGACGGTGTCGCAGGCATCGGTGCAGGGGGCGTAGCAGCCGGCGGTGCCGGAGGCGTCGGAGCAGATCTGGCCGTTGTCGGCGCAGTTGGCCCCGGGGATCCAGTCCAGGCAGCCGGAAGCGGCGGTGGCACAGCCCTCGACCACGTCGCCGTTGCAGCGGGTCTCGCCCTGGGTGCAGCGGTCGGAGCAGCTTTCGGCGCACACGGCCGGTTCGGAGCTGTCGTCGCAGTACTTGCTCTCGGTGGCGCAGTCGGTGCCGTCCACCCAGGCCAGGCAGCCGTAGCTGTTGGCTGTGCAGGTCTGGATGACGTCGGTGCCGGACTTGCACTGGGTGTCGCCGGCCTGCGGGCACTGGTTGCTGCAGCGGCAGGCGGCGTCGGAGCCGGTGGCCTGGCAGGTTTGCAGGTCGCCGCACTGGGTGGCGGCGCTCCACACCAGGCAGCCGTCGGCGTTCTTCTCGCAGGTCTGGATGCCGGTGTCTCCGGAGCACTTGTGGATACCCTCGGTGGGACAGGCGTTCTGGATACCCTCACAGGGGTTGCTGGTGCCGCCCCCGCCGCAGCCGGCACCCAGCATTCCCGCCAGGGCCGCCGTGGCGACGAAAGACAGCAACTTCGTCGATCTGACCGCTCTCATGGTTTTCCTCCTTGGAAGAGAAAGAAGATCAGGCAAACCCGCTTCCATACACTCTCCTACGATCGTGGGGCGCCATCCTAGACCGGGCCCGAGGATCTGTCAATGTCAAATTACCCGTGCAATATCAATGCGATGCGCCGTGACTGTCCCCGCTTTTCCAGCGTCATGGTCCACATGCGGGGAAAATCCCGGTTGCCTGGGCCTACCGCCGGGGCTATACTGCCGGCCGGCCGGGGAGGAGATATGCGGCGGGAGGGCGTTGACATGGGTGGTATCGACACAAAAAGGCTGAGACAGATAGTAGGCGAAGAGGGGGTGCGCGACGCCCCGGCCGACCTGCTGGTATACGGTTCCGACGCCTCGGTTCACCAGGCCCGTCCCCAGGCGGTGGTGCGGCCCACCACCGTGGAACAGGTGCAGCAGTTGCTCGAGTACTGCCACCAGCAGCGCATCCCGCTGGTGGCCCGGGGCTCGGGCTCGGGCATGTGCGGGCAGACGGTGCCCTTGCGCGGGGGCATCGTGCTAGACATGAAGGGGATGAACCGCATCCTGGAAATCAACCTGCGCGACGGCATCTGCCGGGTGGAACCGGGGGTGGTGGACGACGATCTCAACCGCGAGCTGAAGCCCCACGGCTTCTTCTACCCGCCCACCCCGGCCTCGGCCCGCATCGCCACCATCGGCGGCGAGATCGCCAACAACGCCTCGGGCACCCGCTCCGTCAAGTACGGGGCCGCCCGCGACTCGGTGCTGGGGCTCAAGGTGGTGCTGCCGGGCGGGCGCCTGCTGGAGCTGGGCGGCCGCACCCGGGTGGCCTCCAGCGGCTATCCCCTGGAGCGGCTGTTCGTGGGGTCCGAGGGCACCCTGGGGGTGATCGTCGAGGCCACCCTGCGTTACGTGCCCATTCCCCGCTTCCGTTGCCTGGGTATCGCCAAGTTCGACAAGCTGGAGCAGGCCGGCGACGCCGTCAGCGCCATCATGGCCGCCGGTTGCCAGCCCTCCATGCTGGAGCTGATAGACCACGTGGCCATAACCGCGGTCAACCGCGCCCAGAACCTGGGTCTGCCCGACGTCGAGGCCATCCTGTTGTTCGAGGCCGACGGCATGGTGCGCGAGGCCGTCGACTACGAAATCGAGCGACTGACCCACTACAGCCAGGAGGCCGGCGGCTTCGGCATCGAGTCCAGCTACGAGGCCAAGGAGCGCGAACGCATCTTCGCCGGGCGCAAGAAGCTGTTTCCCTCGCTGTCGAACTTCGCCGACGCCCTGGCCTCGACGGCGCTGGCCGACGACATGGCCGTGCCCTACTCGCGCATGGCCGAGACGGCCCGCAAGATCCACCAGGTGGCCGAACGCCACGGACTCATCATGACCGCCTACGGCCACTGCGGCGCCGGCTGCATGCACACCAAGATCCTCATGGATACCAGCAAGGGAGAGCAGTGGCGGGCCGCCCGCCAGGCGGTGGCCGAGATCTACCAGTGGGTTCGCCAGGTCGGTGGCACCACCTCGGCCGAGCACGGTATCGGCATCTCCAAGGCCGCCGCCTTCAAGGAGGAGAAGGCGCCCCTGCTGGAGCTGATGCGGGCGGTCAAGGCGGTGTTCGATCCCCAAGGCATCATGAACCCCGGCAAGCTCATGGACGCGCCCGACGACTGGCTGCATGCCAGTCCCCTGCGCTACGACGTCGACAACGGTGAGGTGTAACGACGATGGCACGCTTTTCCAGGCTGGCCCGCTGGGAATCCACCCTCAACGCCTGCATCCGCTGCGGTTACTGCTACGAACATTGCCCGGTTTACAAGGCCACCCGCTGGGAGGTGGACGCTCCCCGGGGCAAGCTCATCATCCTGCATGAGTTGTTGCACGGGCGGCTCGAACCCGATGACTACGTGGCCGAGAAGCTGTTCGAATGCTTCCACTGCCGCCGCTGCGAGAAGGCCTGCTCTTCCGGCGTCAAGACCCTGGAGTTGTTCCGCGATGCCCGGGCCGACCTGCTCGACCTGGGTTTTTCGCCGGTGGGCACCACCTCGCTTACCGATGCCGATCGCTGCGCCGTGTGCCTCAACTGCGTGCGCGCCTGCCCGCACGAGGCGCGCCGCTTCGACGGCACCCGGGTGGTGGTCGATCCGCTCGAGTGCGCCGGTTGCGGCTCCTGCCTGGACACGTGTCCCGCCGAGGCCATCACCCTGGGGCGCAACTTCGGCACCGCCCCGCAGGAACTGGATGAGCGGCTCGGGCACCTCTACGGTGACGGCGGCCCGCGACCGCGCAGCGTGGTGTTCTGCTGCGCCTGGTCCAACTACCCCGGCCTGCAGGCGGCACGCCTGGCCGGGGCCGGCGATGACGGCGAGGTGGCCTACCTGGTCACCGCCTGTGCCGGGCGCCTGAGCGCCGGCACCGTCCTGCGAGCCTTCGAGCTGGGAGCCTGGGGAGTGCTGGTGGCCACCTGCCAGGCCGACGAATGCGACCACGGCGGGGCGGCCCGGGCCGCCGCCCGCATGCAGCGGCTCCGGGAGGTGCTCGAGCGCCTGGGCCTGGACGGCGACCGCCTGCAGGTACGCGAGGTGGGTTTTGCCGGGGCTGCCGCCGCGGCCGCGGCCGCCGGCGAGTTTTCCCAGCGCATCCGCGAGCTGGGTCCCTGGTACGAGGAGTGCCGGACATGAAGATGGACATTCGCTACGGCCGGGACGGCAGTGTCCCGCTGGAGATTCCCGATGCCAACCTGGCCGGGGTGCTGAAGCCCAACCCGGTGGCGGGCGGCGACGCGGGTGAACTGTTGCGCCGGGCGCTCGAGCAGCCCGTCGGCGGGCCGCCCCTGGAGCGGTTCGTGGCCGAGGCCCGCGACCTGCTGGTGCTGGTCAACGACGCCACCCGGCCCACTCCCACCGCCCGGGTGCTCGACGAGATCCTGCCCCTGCTGGAGCGGCGGCCGCTGAAGTTCCTGGTGGCCACGGGCATCCACCGGGCTCCCAGCGAAGACGAACTCCGGCAGATGTTCGGCCGCCACCTGGAGTCGCTCCGGGAGCGTATTTCCGTCCACGACGCCCGCCGCGAGCAGGACATGGTGCTGCTGGGCCGCTCCCGCAACGGCACCGAGATGCGGGTGAACCGCCTGGGAGTGGAGGCCGACCGTATCGTCATCATCTCCTCGGTGGAACCGCATTACTTCGCCGGCTACACCGGGGGGCGCAAGTCGTTCCTGCCCGGCATCGCCGCCTTCGCCACCATCGAGCAGAACCACCGCCTGGCGCTGCGGCCCGAGGCCCAGGCCCTGCGCCTGGCCGGCAACCCGGTGCACGAGGACATGGTCGATGCCCTGGGCACGGTGCGCAAGGAGATCTTCGCCGTCAACACCGTGCTCGACGGCGCCCACCGGCTGGTGGGGGTGGCCGCCGGCGACATCAACCGTTCCCTCGAGCAGGCCGCCCGCCTGGCCGACCGGGTCTTTTCCGTGCCCGTCGAGGCCCCGGCCGACATCGTGGTGGCAGAGGTGAAGTTCCCCGCCGACATCGACCTCTACCAGTCGCAGAAGGGCATCGACAACGCCAAGCTGGCGCTGGCCGACGGGGGCATCCTCATCCTGGTCTCGGCCTGCCGCCAGGGGGTGGGCGAGGAGGCCTTCGTCAAGTTGCTGTCCTCGGCCGACACCCCCGAGCAGGTGCTGGAGAAGATCTCCGGCGAGTACCGCCTGGGCTTTCACAAGGCCGGCAAGATGGCCGAGGTGTTCTGCCGGGCCCGGGTGTGGGCGGTGAGCGATCTCCAACCCGAGGTGCTGGAAAGCATCTTCATCGCGCCCCAGCCGTCCGTGCAGCAGGCGCTCGACCGGGCCCTGGCCGAGAAGGGTACCGGGGCCCGGGTGCTGGTGCTGCAGGATGCCTCGCTGACGGTGCCGCGACTGGAGCCGGCGGCCGCCGGCTGAACGTTCATGTCTCCCGGATACGAGCAGGGTCCCATCCGACCGCCGTCAGAGGCCTTCAGCCTGCTGGTGAGGGTTTCGCGCAACTGTCCCTGGAACCGCTGTGCCTTCTGCCCGGTGTACAAGGGTCGCAAGTTCTCGCTGCGCAGTGCCGACGAGGTACTCGCCGATCTCGACGAGATGAAGCGCGAGCTCGGCGACCGCCCGCGCACGGTGTTTCTGCAGGACGCCAACCCCCTGCTCACCCGGCCCGATGACCTGGTGCGTATCGTGGAGGGAATCCGCGAGCGCTTCCCCGGCGTCGAGCGCATCACCGCCTACGCGCGCTCGCATACCCTGTACCGGCGCAAGCTCGAGGACCTGCGGCGCATCCGCCGGGCCGGGCTCGATCGCCTGCACGTGGGCATGGAGTCCGGCTGCGACGCGGTGCTCGAGCTGGTGAGCAAGGGCACCACCCGTGAAGAGCAGATCGTGGGCGGCCGCCGTGCCCGGGAGGCCGGCTTCGAGCTTTCCGAGTACGTCATGCCCGGCCTCGGCGGCCGGCGCCTGAGTGACCGCCACGCCGACGACACCGCCTCGGCGCTGGTGGCCATCGCCCCCGACTTCGTGCGCCTGCGCACCACCGCCGTCATCCCCGGCACCCCGCTGGCCGAGCTCGAGCAGCGGGGAGAGTTCCAGCCGCTGGGGGAAGTCGAGCTGGTGCGCGAGATCCGC
>QMME01000018.1 GCA_003647095.1 Deltaproteobacteria bacterium | reverse complement strand
CGCCCTGCGCGAGGCCCATGCCCGGGGAGTGGTGCACGGCAACCTGAAGCCGGAGAACGTGCTCTTCGATGCCCAGGGTAACGTGCGGCTCACCGATTTCGGCATCACCAGCCTGCTCAAGACCGATGCCAACCGCTCGGTTCCCCAGCTGGTGGCCGGTTCCATCGCCTACCTGTCGCCGGAGCAGATGAAAGACCGTTCCCTGCAGGATGTCTCCTCGGACATCTATGCCCTGGGCATATTGTTCTACGAGATGCTCACCGGCCATATCCCCGGGCGCCGCTCTCCCTTGCCCTCGGAGACGGGCAAGGACATTCCCCAGGCCGCCGACGATTTATTCGAGAAGATGACCCGCGACGACCCCGGCGAGCGCTATGGCGATTTCGACGCCGTGCTGGGTGATTTCTACAAGCACTTTCCCGCCGACAAGTACCTGTCGTTGGGCCGGATGATCCTCTTCGGCGAGACGGTGGCCGAGGATGATTCCCCCCGAGAGCAGGAACAGGATGAATGAATCCCGGTGCGCCCGAGCGGTCGGCACCTCGGCTGCAAAGGTGGTGCTGACGTGGTGGCCCCTGCTGCTGGCGGGGGTGTTTCTGGGCGGCGCTTGCCACTCGGGGGTAAAGGTCACCAGGCAGCCGACGCCGTTGCTGGAACCGCTGGATGATAACATGAACCAGGACCGGCCCGGGGGGGCGCTGCGGTTGTTCGCCGCCGCCCTGCAAGCCGGTGACTGTCTCCAGGTCCTGGCACTGGCGCCCCCGGAGGTTCGTCGTCGCCTGGGAGACGAGGCCCTGGAGCGGGGCTGTCGCCGGCACCTGCAGCGCTGGCGGGACCTGGCCGCGGCCATCAGGGCCGCCGCCCCCGGCCTGCGCGTGTCCGGCGAGCGGGCCGAGCTGGAACTCGCCGACCGGCGCTGCCTGAAGCTGCTGCGGGTGGAGGGACGATGGTACGTCGAGGATCTGCTCGCCGGTTGTCCGAAGGGAGACAGGCAATGACACAGGCACCCGAGAGAGAAGAAGGAACACAGGCGGGCCAGGACTGGGCGCTCATCGACGTGGTACGCCGGGCCCTGGTGGCGGGGGCGGGCGCGCTGTTCATGACCGAGGAGGGGATCCGCTCCTTCCTGGGCGAGATGAAGCTTCCCAAGGAGGCGATAAACTTCGTGCTCGGCCAGGTGGCCCGCACCAAGCAGGATCTTTTCCGGGTGCTGGGCCAGGAGCTGCGCGGGTTTTTGGAAAACATCGACCTGGTGGAACAGGCGCGCCAGCTGCTGTCTTCGCTGGACGTGAACATCGAGGCCACCATCAGGATCACCCCCCGGCAACGGCCGACCGGCCGCAGCCGGAGCGGGTCGAAAAAAACCGTACGGAGCAAGTCGCCCGCCACGCCGGGCGCACGGGGGAAGAAGGTTGCGTCCAAGAGTTGAAATCCTGTTGCCGGGTGCGCTGCTGGCGCTGCTGGCCACCGCCGGTGGTTGCCGGGAAGGTTGTCCCCCCGGTTACCTGGAGGTGGCAGGCGAGTGCCAGCTGGCGGTGGGGCAGCCCTGCCGGGAGGCGGCGGACTGCTTGTCGGAAATTTGCATGCCCATCGACGGCGAGCACGGTTTTTGTACCGTCAGATGCTCGGGCGGTGACGATTGCCCGGTGGATTACAATTGTTTCAAGAGCATCGGCGGCCTGTGCATGCCGGAAAACAACGGCGAGGAATGCCAGGACGACGGCGATTGCGGCAGTTGTCGTTTCTGCCTGGACGGGCACTGCGCCGATGACCCTTCCTGCTCGCCCTGCGCCGGCGACGACGACTGCGGCGCCTGCCGCCTGTGCCAGGACGGCAAGTGCCAGCCGGTGGCCGGGTGCCAGACCTGCGTAAGCGGGCTCGACTGCCCTCCCTGCCACGATTGCCGGCAGGGACAGTGCGTGCTGCAGGCCAACTGCCAGCGCTGTTCCAGCAACGACGACTGCCCGGGATGCCAGCGCTGCAGCCTGGGCGCCTGCGAGGAGATTCCCGGCTGCAGCGAGCAGCCCTGCTTCAACGACGCCGACTGTCCCAGCAAGACCCGCTGCCTGGCCAACAGCCAGCTGGGTTTCAACACCTGCCTGCCGGTGGAACTGCCCTTCGGGGCCGACTGTTCCCTGGGGGGCGATGCCACCTGCGCCTCGGGCGTCTGCATCGGCTCGGAAGACGGCGGCCGGACCTGCTCCCGGCCCTGCCTGCAGGACGATGATTGCCCCTGGCCCCTGGGTTGTTACTACGGCGAGGATTGCCGCCTGGCCTGCCGCGAACCCTACAGCCCGCCGCCGGGCCCGGCCTGCCTGCGCAACCTTGACTGCCAGCCCGGGCAGGCCTGCGTGCCCTGGGCGGATACCCTGGCCGGTACCTGGCAGACCCGCTGCCGCCCGCGCGAACCCTGCGGGCTCGACGACGGCCGGGAGTGCCAGCAGGCGCTGCAGTGCCAGTCCAGCACCTGCGTCCCCGCCGGTTACTGCGGCTCGGCCTGCGCCGGCGATCTCGATTGCCCGGCCGGCCTGGCCTGCGACTCCATCACCATGCCGCTCGAGCCCGGCGGGGCGGAGGCCGACTGGCCGGGCTGCGTCCCGGCCGGGCAGGTGCCGTTCGGCGTCGGCGAATACTGCCGGGCGGACGGGTCAGGCTGCGGCGGAGACGGCTGCCTGCGGCTGGGCGACGCCGGCGCCTGGCTGTGCACCGTCGCCTGCCAGCCCGGGGGCCTGCCCTGTCCCGACGCCTTCACCTGCCAGCCCGACCAGCGCCTGGGCGGGACGCACGCCTGCCTGCCGGCGCTGGCCGCGGGGCAGTGCAGCCGCGACGCCGATTGCGACGCCGGCCAGGTGTGTCGCTTCTCCGGGCAACTGGAGCAGCTGGCCTGCGCCGAGCCCGTGGCCGGGGGCGCGGCCGCCGGCCAGCCCTGCAGCGGCGACGAACAATGCGACCACGGCCTGTGCTCCTCCTTCGGCTGGTGCTCGGCTCCCTGCCAGCAGGACGCCGATTGCCCGGAGGGGTTCGTCTGCCAGCCGCAGTACCTGAGCCCGGGCCAGGGTGGGCAAGCGGTCTTCTTCCAGCTCTGCCGGCCCGGGCCGGGAAGCCTGGAGCGCTGCTGGCGAGAGGCCGATTGCGGCGACGGCGAGACCTGCCGGCCGCTGCTGTGGCCCGGAGCCGGCGCCCCGGACGGACGCTGCGACGTCGTCGGCAGCGGACCCGGTCCCGGTGCGGCCTGCAGCGGTCCGGCCGGCTGCGGGCAAGGAGTATGCTCCAGCGAGGGCATATGCGCCGTCCCCTGCGTAACCACGGCCGACTGTCCCGCCGGCAGCGAGTGCCGGCCGGGCGGCTACCGGCCCCCGGCCGGCCCGGAAATGCAGGTGCTGCTGTGCCTGCCTCTCGACCGGCAACTGGGGCAGCCTTGCCCCGGAGGAGACGCCGACTGCGCGGCCGGCCTGTTCTGCTTCCAGCCGCCGGGCGGGCAGGATGCCTACTGCAGCAAAGACTGCCAGCAGGACGGCGATTGCCAGCAGGATGTCCAGTTGTTCTGTCGCGACGACGGCGGTGGCCGCCTGGTCTGCCAGTTGCCGTGAGGAAGGATGATGGTGGACGAGAGGTCAGCTCAGGACCCCCCCGTGGGTGTACGCCTGCTGCGCCGTACCCTGCCGTTGGCGCTGCTGGGAGTGGCCGTGGCGCTGTGCCTGGTCAAGGTCATGGACATGTGGCCGAACCGGCTGACGGTACAACTGCGGCTGGACGAGCAGCTGCGCCGGCAGCTGCAGCGGGTGGACATGACCGTCAGCCGGGCGGAGGAACCCGACCACGTGCTGGTGTCGGTGTGGCTCGCCGCCGACGACGAGGACGTCGAGCGGCCCCTGCAGCACGTGTTCAAGCTCAGCAAGGGACGATACCGCTTCGCCTTCATTGTCTACCTGGACGACGGCAGCAGCAAACAATGGTACAGATCCCGGGAAATTAGCTCCGCCGAGGAATGGACGGTGAACCTGCCCGGCGAGGAACCGTGAATTGTTTTGACTAACCGGACGGATGGGACAAGAATAAGTGCATAGCGGGCGGGGGAGGGCGGTGGGTTGGTATGCCCGACGAGATATTCGAACCCGAGGAAATCGTGCTGGCCGGCCGGGTGCTGTCGGCGCTGGTGCGTGACGGCTCGGAGGAAGCGCAGGCCAGTTCCGAGCACCTGACCATGGTCATGGACCAGCTGGTCAGGCTGCGCGAGGTGGTCACCACCTATACCTCGGTCATCAAGCCCCACAAGGTGGCCGGCCGGAAGCGCGACGTGCGCACCCTGGTCGAGGCCATCTGCCGCTCCAACCCCTACAACATCGAGGCCATCATTCCCACCCGGGCGGTGGTGGGACGGGCCTACCTGGTGGCCAAGTTCAACTTCCTGCGCCTGCTCGGCCGGGTGGTGCGCCATCACCTGGATCCGGGCCAGGGTCGCGACGAGCTGGCCGCCGAGATCGACCGTTTCGTGCGCCAGGCGGTGGCCACCATCATCGCCGAGGACATCCTCATCTCCATCGCCGGCGACGAACGGCTGGAGATCGACCTGCGCCGCAAGGCCACCTTCGTGCTGGCCGACCTCTGGGAACACCGTACCGCCCGGCCGGTGCGGGAGTTCTTTCCGGTGCTGATCTCGGTGTGGGAAGCCAAGTCGCGCTTCACCATCTCCTACGGCACCCTGGCCGGCACCAGCGAGATGCTGGAGCTGATGCGCGAGGGCTGCGACCCGGCCGCCATCGACTACTTCACCTCGGAGCACCTCAGCGAGGAGGAGCAGCACGCCCTGACCGAGCTGGTGTTCAACGCCACCTACGAAGAGCTGGAGAAGATGCGTCGCTTCATGTCGGAAAACGGCCGCCAGGTGTTGGGCCCCGACGACGTGGCCCGCCTCTTCGGCGTGCCGCTGTCGCGCCTGCACCGCACCATCGCCACTCCCAAGGACATGTTCTTCACCTTCCGCGAGCGCCAGGTCAACGCCTACCACCGCCTGGTGCACGACCTGCCCGGTCCCAAGAAGACGGCGGAAGAGTACCTGATGATCTACCTGTTGACCAACTCCGACATCGACGTTCCCCCCATAGATCTCACCTGCCCGGAAGACGACTAGCCTGAAGTTCCCCGACGAACAGAGGCCAAGAGCACCTACAAGTAGCAGAAATTACAGGAAAAGAAAATTATTCTGTCCTTGTGCCATACAATGCCCATGTATATCGAAATAGTGCCCAACCGCAACTCTCCCCCTTACCATCTTGCTGCGCGAAGGATGGAGAGAGGGGAATAAGGTCAAGAAGCTCGACTTCGACAAGCTCATCTCGGCCAAGCGGTGAGGGGAGAGGGACATCATCGTCGCGGTGACAAGCGGGCGCACAAATGCGAGTCGATGCTGGATGCCACGCGGCGACACCTGCGACCCACCTCGTACAAATCGTTTTTGGGGGGAGCCAGCCTGCGCCTATCGGAGGGCGTCGAGGAGGTCCCGGGCGAGTAGCTCGCACGAGACGGCGAGCTCGTCGGCGTCCACCATTCCCCCGGCCGAGCGAATCGCCATCTCGATCCCCTCGGCTGCACGCCGGCCAAAGAGCGCCTCGAGGAGATCCAGCGCTTCCCGGGTGACCGTCGCGCTCCGCGCGTCTGCGCGTAGGTGTCGCATCCGCTCCGCAAGGTCGGCGGTCTCCACGCCGCGAAGCAGGCGGGCGACGTCGAGGGCGTCCTTGTCGCTGTGGCGTGTCGTCTCGCGGCGATCGCGGATCTTGAGCAGCTTGGCGACCAGCAGCGCCGCGGGGCCGGCGACCTGCACGTCGAAGACGCGCTCGTCCCCCTCGGCCAGGGCGCCGAGCTGCATCCGGTCGACGTCGACCAGCGCGCCCTCCAGGCCGACGACCTTGCGTGCCGCCCGCGGGTCGTGCCCCGCGAGCCGAGCGGCGCGACGCCCCTTGCCTGGGCTCACGCTCTCGGGGACCAGCAGGTCGACGGCGACCTCGGTCTTCGGGCTGAGGGAGCTCTCGCGGTGCGTGATCCAGACGCCGACCGAGTCGGCCTTCTTCGGGAGGAAACCGGCGTCCAGAAGCGCGCGCTCGAGCGGCGGGATCTGACCGAGCACGGCGGGGTCTAGGACCAGGTCGCCGTCGGTCGTATACGGAGCGACCGCCAGATCCGCGTCGCCGACGTGGAGGTAAACAGCCTGGGCCCCCACGAGCACGATGGCATCGCGGTGTGCGCCGAGCGCCTCGATCGCGTCCAGGAGTACCTGGCGCGCGAGCACGTAGAGCTCATGCACGCCAGGCCTCCTCGTTCGACGTCATCCACTCCATGAGCGCTTCCGCCTCTGCCGGGCTGCGGCCGGGGCCGGTCAAGAGATCGGCGGCGACCTGCACCAGCGGCGCCCACCGTACACCGTCCTCGTCTGCCGTGGCAGCCGACAACACGCTCGCGTCCTTGGGCTCGATGAGCAGGACGTTGGCGCCGGTGTCGGTCTCGCGAAGGTCGAGGACGCGCTGTGCGATGTCGGCCGTGTCGACGTAGATCGTCGCCAGCCGGGGTGGTGCGACGGGGGCGACCCGGGCCGCCGCGAAAGACCCGGTCACGGCGTGCTGCAGCTCGGCCTCGCCGAGGTGACCCATCATGGTGGAGATCCCGCGAGGGGCGATGAAGAGACGGGAGCGGCCTCGCGCCTCGATCGGCGCCGCCTCGGCCCATCGACGCACGAGGTGCTGCCAGTCCACGCTCGTGACGCGGCCCCTGTCGTCACGCTCCACCAGGGCCTCGCGGTCGAGGAAGGCGAGCATGCGGGAGACGTAGCCGGGGTTGGTGTCGGTGGCCGCAGCGAGTTCCCGAACGCCCCAGGGCTCGCGCCGCTCGCACAGCGCCCGGACGATGCGCCCGGCCTTGGCGCCGGCGAGGCTGCGGGCGGGGCGGCGGCGCGGGCTCGGGTTCTTGTCTGCACCGGAGGCTTCGATGAACAGGCCGGGCTCAGCAAGCGACACGCGCAGGTTGCCCGTCTCGTCCACGAAGCCGATCTCTGCCTCGCGCAGGCGCCGGCGGACCTCCGGGCTAAGGTAGGGCGCGACGACGAGGTCGGGTAGTGCCTCGCCGCGTTGCTGCTCGCGAACCTGCATGGCCAGCACGGAGCGCGGGTCGAGCTGGTCCCGGCGAAGCAGGACCAGCTCGGCGCGCCGCCCGTCTGGGGCGACGACCACGAGGAGCCCGCTCGCCTGCCCGTTGGGCGGGTCCCGCTCTTCTGCCCGCCACCCGGTGGGGAGCCGTTCCTGCAGGATGTCGATGGCTGATGCCATGGTCGTTGCCTCACGTTTGGATGTTGCGCACCTCGGGCAACATGGTACCTCCAGGCAACGGATCCGTCAAGTAATCGTTGCCTCGTACGGCCCTGTTGTCCATATCGGGCAACAGGTACAATTGAGACAACAGCAGGTCCAGGCACCGTTGGACCGGGAATGGCACGCAAGGTGGAGCGGCGATCTCGGCAGCGGCGCCGATCCGGCGGCTGCTTCCAGGCGAGGTGCTCACTTCTTGATGGCCTGTATGGCCTCGTCGAGGGTGTCGCCCATGCACAGGTTCTCGAGCAGGCCGCGCTTCCTGGCCCGGCGCAGGGCCTCGAGCGCCGGGCGGTACTTCATCTCGCCCAGCCTGCGGGCGGCGCGCTTGCGGGTGGAGCAGGAGCCGGCGTACTGGAGATCCAGCAGGTAGGCTCGTCCCATGTCGATGTCGTCGCGGCGGCCGAGGCGGTCGAGCAGCTTGATGCTGTTCCAGCGCAGCCAGTAGCGGCGCGAGCCGGCCGCCCGCAGCAACGGCTCGACGGCCCGCTGACCCAGTCGTTCCTCGATGAAGCCGGCGGTGGCGGCGGCGTCGGAGCAGTCCAGGCTGGCCACCAGGTCGTCGATCACTTCCGGCTCCAGCAGCAAGCCGGGACGCTGCCCGACGGCCTGCCGCAGCAGCCTGCCGGCCTCGGCGGCACGGGGCCGGGGCTGGGCCAGCAGCACGTGCGCCTCGTGGGCCCGGCCCGCGGGGGTGCGGCGCAGCCGGTGCCGCTCCATCAGTTCCAGGGCCCGGCGAGGACGACCCGCCGCCAGGGCCCGGTCCACCTGCTCGAAGGGCCCGCCGGGCCACAGCACCGCCAGCAGCGACAACCCCAGCACCACCGCCGCCGCCACCAGCCAGAGGCGCCGGGGCACGCGTCCCAGCAGCCGGCCGCCGGCCGCCAGCCCGGCCCGGGTTTTCTCCAGCAGGCGGGGCAGGCCGTTGGCCACGCCGTCCAGCAGCCCGGTCAACGGCACGGCAACCGCCGGCTGGCCGGTGCGGGCCAGGCCCAGCCCCCCGTAGGGATAGGCCGGCGGCTCCAGCGGGCTGGCGGAGGGCTGCTCCTCCGCCCCGCCGGAGGAGGCCAGCTGGTAATGGCTGGCCGGCACCACCCGGTAGACCAGCACCGGTTCGCTTATTCCCTTGAAGGTATGATGGCCGACCTTCTCGGCCGCCACCTCGCTGCGGGTCATGGCCAGGTAGGTGGATTCGGTGAACCAGATGGCCCCGGCCGGGGTGACCGACTCCAGGCGGGCGGCCAGGTTCACGGCCTCGCCGAAGACGTCGCCCCGCTGCAGGCGCACCTCGCCCACGCTGACGGCCACGCGGATGCGCATGCGCTGTTGCTCCTCCACCTCGAGATTGCGGGCGAAGACGCTGTCCTGGGCGGCCATGCCGAACAGCAGGGCATCGGTGGGCGATTCGAAAACCAGCAGCACGGCGTCGCCGATGGACTTGACCAGGCGCCCGCCCAGGCGACCGGCCAGCGATTTCATCAGCCGGCCGAACCGGGCCAGCCAGGCCGCTCCTTGCTCGCGGCTCTGGGTGGAGCTGATGCGGGTGAAGTCGACGATGTCGACGAAGACTATGGCCAGGTTGCGGGATTTCATTTTTGTCCGCCGGACCGGCGGAGGGGCTCAGTGCCCTCACCCCGCCGGGCCGCACTGGGCGGCCACCTCGGGATGGTAGTAGGTCTGCAGGAATTTCTTGTCGAAGACCTTGCGGGCGATCTTGGGCTCGATGGCGAGCATCTCCTTGATCCAGTACTGGGCAATGGCGCTCTCGACGTGGTTGCTGGCCATGTGCCGGGCCAGCTTGCTGGCCAGGGGACGCTGGTAGTTGTTCCACAGGTAGCGGATGGCATGGTGGTAGGCGGCCGGCCGCGAGTAGATGCCGCGGCGGTTGATGGCCCCCAGGATGATGTTCAGGTCACCCTGGCGGGCGGCCTCCTCGGCGGCCTTGTCGAGGTTGGGCAGGCGCAGGCGGTGCACTATCCAGGCCAGCACCACCGCCCCTACCACCAGCCAAAGAATCTGTTCGCTATCCATGTAACCACTCCTCCATGCTCCGGGCAGTTTATGTCAAGATGGCGGCCACGGCAAGCAAGAAGCCCTTGTTCCCGAATGACACATGCTTGACGTCCCTCCAGGCCAGGACCTAGTATCGGGTACATGAAAAGAAAAACCCTACCGCTGATTCTGCTGTCGCTTTTGCTGTTGACAACCGCCCGGGCCGCGGTGGTGTTGCGGCTCGAGCTGCCGCAGCTGGTGCAGCGTGCCGAGCGGGTGGTGGTGGCCCGCCTGGTGAAGGCCGGCCCTTCCTTCTGGCGGGGCACGCGCATCTTCACCTCCTACACCTTCGCGGTGGAGCGCCAGGTGGCCGGCAGGGGAAGCCGGCAGCTGGTGGTGATCCAGCCGGGAGGGCAGGTGGACGGGCTCAAGCAGGTGGTGAGCGGCTACCCCCGCTTCGAGCCCGGCCGGCGCCTGTTGCTGTTT
Organism: Deltaproteobacteria bacterium; assembly: GCA_003647095.1. GTDB lineage: Bacteria > Myxococcota > B64-G9 > B64-G9 > B64-G9 > B64-G9. The sequence goes on along the minus strand of QMME01000018.1, from coordinate 11,526 downwards.
CTCGACCGGGCCGGGTCCGCCTGGCGGGTGGTCGGTCTCAGCCAGGGAGTGTTCGTAGCGGCCGAGCGGGCCGGGCACCAGGTCTGGCGGCAGCGGCTGGAAGGAGTAAGCTCGCCCCGGGGCGCGCTCCAGCCGCTCGAGATCGACGCCCGCGAGGGACTCGAGCGCATCGGCAGGTTGTGGCGGGAAAGGAAGGCGCGGCCATGAGGGCCTTCTGGCTGCTGTTGCCGGGCCTGCTGGTGGCCTTGCTGCCCGATAGCGCCGGGGCCTACAAGCGCAGTCGCGATCCCGACACCGGGGTGTGCGTGTACTGGTCGGACGCCAGCGCCGGCATTTACGTTCACCAGGCCTGCAGCGACGACGTGGGCGATACCAACTCCTGCATCAACGCCGTCAGGGCCGGGCTGGATGCCTGGAACGCGGTGGACTGCTCGCGCTTCGTGTTCACCTACGCCGGCACCACCGACGTGACCGAGGTGGGCTTCGACCAGGACCACTGGAACGACAACATCAACCTGGTGATCTTCCAGGAGCAGCAGTGGATACACGATTCCGGGGCCATCGCGCTGACCACCACCACCTACGACATGAACAGCGGCGAGCTGGTGGACGCCGACCTGGAATTCAACGGGGTCGATTTCACCTTCACCACCAGCAATCCCGGGCCGGGTCGCACCGACATCCAGAACACCGCCACCCACGAGGCCGGGCACATGCTGGGGCTGGATCACTCGTCCGATCCCGAGGCCACCATGTACGCCGAGGCCCCGGAAGGAGACACCGCCAAGCGCACCCTGGCCCAGGACGACATCGACGGCCTGTGCTTCGTCTATCCCGTGGGCGGCAAGATCCCCGGCTACACCGACGACACGCTGAGCGAGCTGTGCCAGGGGCAGGGAGGCGGGAACGGCGGCTGCTGTGCCAGCGTCGGCGACGGTCGCGGCGGGCTGCTGGGCCTGTCGTTGCTGCTGGGACTGCTGCTGAGCCGGAGACGGCGCGCCCGCCCGGGCGACGGCGGGGAGAAGGAATGATGGCGGGCGCAAGCACCGGGAAGCTGGCCCTGGCCGCCCTGGGGTTGGTCCTGCTGGCCTGCGAGGACGTGCGCTTCACCCCCAGCGGCCTGCAGGTGGACGTCTTCGAGCAGGCTCCTTTGCCGGTGGTGGACATCCTCTGGGTGGTGGACAACTCGGGCACCATGCGCGAGGAGCGCCAGCAGCTGGGCGAGAAGTTCGACCAGTTCATGTCCGAGCTGGAGAAGGTGGGAGCCGACTACCACATCGGCATCGTCTCCACCGATACCGATGATCCCACCCACAGCGGCCGCCTGCAGGGCAGCCCCAAGATCATCGGCAACGACACCGCCGATCCCAAGGCCACCTTCATCGCCAACGTCGACCTGCCCGAGACCAGCAACCGCAACGAAAAGGGCCTGGAGGCCATGCGCCTGGCCCTGTCCGACGAGTTGCTGGCCGGCGACAATGCCGGCTTCCTGAGAGAGCAGGCCAGCCTCTACGTCATCGTGCTCAGCGACGAGGACGATCACTCCCTGGGACCCACCCGTTACTACGCCCGCTGGCTGGAGCACCTCAAGGGCAAGGGCGAGGAGAACCGGGTGAGCCTGTCGGCCCTGGTGGGTCAGGCGCCCAGCGGTTGCGAGGGGGCCCAGGCCGGCGCGCGCTACCTGGAGGTGCAGCAGCTCACCGGCGGGCTGTTCTACTCCATCTGCGAAAACGACTACGGGCCGGTGGTCAAGGCCCTGGGGATAGAGGCGGCGGGCATGAGGCGCAAGTTCGTCCTCAGCGAGGTGCCGCTGGTAGACACCCTGCGGGTGCTGGTGGCCGCGGCCGGGGCGGCGGCCTGCAGCGCCCCGGAAGATTGTTCCGCCGGCCTGGTGTGCGCCGCCTCCAGCCACTGCGCCGAGGAGCTGGACTCCGCGGGTGGCCGGTGGGTCTACGAGCCCGGCGACAACGCCGTGTTCTTCCCCGGCGAGTACCTGCCGCCGGCCGGCTCCAGCATCGAGGTGGCCTACAAGCGAGGTGTGAGATGAAAGCGCCCCTGCCGGCGACCACCCTGTTGCTGTTGTCGCTGCTGGCCGGAGCGGGGTGCTCCGGCAGCCAGGACTTCGAGGGCGAGTGCAAGCGCGACTCCGATTGCCAGTCCTACCAGCGTTGCGACACCCGCGATTACCGCTGCATCTGTGCCTCCGACGAGGCCTGCGCCCCGGGCGAGTTCTGCAATGCCTCCGGCTCCTGCCAGACCAAGACCAGCTGCCTGAGCAACGACGATTGCACCGGGCAGGGCGTCTGCGACGTCTTCAGCGGCGAGTGCATCGGCCCCAGCGCCTGCAGCGACGACGTGCAGTGCGACATCGGCCAGATCTGCGAGCAGGGGGTGTGTCGACTGGGTTGCCGGGAGACGTCCGACTGCGACCTGATGCAGAAAGAGATCTGCCTCGACGGCCAGTGCCGCCAGGGCATGTGCGACGGCAACCCCTACTGTCCCTTCGGACAGGTCTGCGACCTGGACAGCCACCTGTGCACCCAGCCCGTGGAGCCCCATTGCCTGACCGGCTGCAGCCCCACCTGCGAGCTGTGCGGGGAGGATACCTCGGTGGGACCCTGCCAGAACCCGGCCAACGTCTGCGTGCGCCAGGACGGCGAGACCTACTGCTGGGTCTACTGTGAAGGCGACGAGCAATGTCCCGCCGGCTACCAGTGCGTGCCCACCACGGTGTCCTGGAGCCCGCTGTGCGAAAGCGACAGCGATTGCAGCGACGCGCCCGATCCCAACGACCGGGTGATAAACGTCTGCGACGGCACCTCCGGCGGCCAGGTGGTGGGCCGCTGCCGGCTCAACAAGCAGCCCTGCTTCAACGATGCCGATTGCTATCCCTTCGAGACCCACTGCCAGGAAGGCCAGTGCGTGTTCGCCTCCCACTGCCGCCCCCCCGGGGGCTGCAACTAGCTGCCCCGGCCGGGCCGCCGTTTCTGGAAACGCCCCCCGCCGGACGGTCCGCAGAAACGCCCCTGGCGCGCCAGCAACACCCCCCTTAGTACCACCAGCCGGGCCCGTCCCTGCAGCAGCCGTCCCTGGTAGGGGTTCCAGTCTATCGATGTCTCCAGCGCCTGCGGCCGTACCCGCCAGCGCAGGCGGGGATCCCAGACCAGGATGTCGGCGTCGGCGCCCGGTGCCAGCCGGCCCTTGCGTGGCCAGAGGCCGAACAGCCGGGCCGGGCCCTCGCCGTGCAGGCGGGCCCACTGGCTCGAGGACATGACCCCGGCAACCGGGCCCAGGGTGTGGGTGACGGCGAGCGACGTCTCCAGGCCGGCCAGGCCGTAGGGAATGCGGGTAAAATCCCCCCCCCAGCTGTCTTTCTGGGCGCGGGTGAAGGCGCAGTGGTCGGTGGCCAGGGCCTGCAGCCACCCCCGGGCCAGAGCCCGCAGCAGGCCCGCCTGTTGCCCGCGCCCGCGCAGCGGCGGGCAACAGCCCCAGAGGTGACCGTCGCTCCGGCGCAGCCGCGAGCCGTCGAGCGCCAGGTACTGCGGGCAGGTCTCGCCGCTGACCGGCACCCCGCGGCGGCGGGCGGCGGCCACCGCCGCGGCCGAGCCGGCGCAGGAAAGGTGCACCAGGTGCAGGCGGGAGCGGCAGTACTCGGCCAGCAGGATGGCCCGTTGCACCGCTTCCTCCTCCGCCAGCGGCGGCCGGGCGGCCGCCAGGGCGGCGGCTCCCCGGACCCGCTTCCCGGCCCGGGCGGTGAACAGGCGGATGAGATCGTTGTTCTCGGCGTGCACGCAGGTCACCAGGCCCAGGCGGCGGCCCAGCTCCATGATCTCCACCAGGCGGGCGTCGTCCGAGCGCCAGCCCCGCTCGTCGTAGATGAGAAACAGCTTCACCGAGGGCGCGCCCAGCTCGACCAGGCGCGCCAGGTGCCGGCGCCAGCCGGGGCGGAACTCGATGAGCACGTTGTGCAGGCTGTAGTCGCAGTTGACCCGGGCATCGGCCAGGCGGCGCCGGGCGCGGAAGGCGGACAGGGGAGACTGGCCGGGTTCCGGCGTGGTGTAGTCGATGATGGTGGTGATGCCGGCCGCGGCCGCCGCCCGGGTTCCCGAGGAGAAGTCGTCGGCGGTGGTCATGCCCGGGCCGATGGTCAGCGACAGGTGCACGTGGGGATCGATGGCCCCGGGCAACACCAGGCAGTCCCGGGCGTCGAGCACCTGCCGGCACAGGTGTCGCTGGCGCCGGCTGAGCCGGGCCAGGGCGGCGATGCGCCCCCCGCGCACGGCCACGTCCAGGCGGCGCCAGCCCGCCGGGGTCAAGGTCTTGCCACCCACCACCGCCAGGTCGTACATGCCGGTCATCCTCCCCGGGCCGGGCTCAGCCCCGGCCCGCCGCCTCGTCCAGCAGGGAACGGTGGATGCGCGGGCGCGGGCGCGCCAGCAGGGATTCCGCCACCCGGGCCAGCCGCAGCAGCAGGTGTTCTTCGAAGGCCCGGCCCAGGGCCTGCAGGCCCACGGGCAGTCCCTGCTCGTCGGCGCCCACGGGAAAGCTGATGGCCGGCAGGCCGGTGAGGTTGGCCGCCGGGGCGAAGCGCATGATGCGCTCGGTGGTGACCAGGTCGGATTCGCCGGTGCGCAGGGCGTCTTTCCTGATGGGCGGGGCGGTGCAGCCGGTGGTGGGGGTGACGATGGCGTCCACCTGTTCCAGCGCCCGCTGGAAGTTGCCGCAGAGGCGCAGGCGCAGCCGCTGGGCCTGGATGTAGTCGTAGGCGTGCAGGCGCCGCGCCAGGGCCAGGTTCATGCGGGTGTCGTGGGCGTAGGACTTGCGGTGGCGGCGATAATGATCCTGGTGGGCCGCGGCCATCTCCGAGACGATGATGACCAGGTGTACCGGGCGTACCAGCTCGAGGTCGCCGATCTCGATCTCCACCAGCTGGCAGCCGGCCTGCTGGAGGCGGTCGAGGGCCTGGCGGCAGATCTTCACCACTTCCTCGTCGGCGTTGTCGAACCAGGCGGGCACGATGCCCAGGCGCAGGCCGGCCAGGTCCTGGCGCTCGAAGCCGTCGAGATGGACCGGCGGCTGGCCGCGGGTGTTGGGATCGTGTTCGTCGACCCCGGCCATGAGGGTGTAGGCCAGGGCGCAGTCGGCGGCGGTGGCGGCGATGGGGCCCACGTGGGCCACGCTCCAGCACAGGGGAGCGGCCCCGCGTTCGCTCATGCGCCCGAAGGTGGGCTTGAGCCCCACCACCCCGCACAGGGCCGCCGGGATGCGGATGCTGCCGCCGCCGTCGGCGCCCACGGCGATGGGCACCAGGCCCGAGGCCACGGCGGCGGCCGGCCCGGAGGAGGAGCCGCCGGTGACCCGGTCCGGGTCGAAGGGGTTGCGGCAGGCCCCGTGGTGGGGATTTACGCCGGTCACCCCCAGGCCGATCTCGTGCATGTTGGCCTTGCCCACGAGCACGGCGCCGGCCGTGCGCAGGCGGGCCACCACCTCGGCGTCGGCCTCCGCGGCCTGCTCGCCCAGGAAGCTGGTTCCCACCGTGGTGGGATAGCCGCGCAGGTCGAGTTCGTCCTTGACGGCCACGGGGATGCCGTCGAGCGGCCCCAGCACCTGGCCGGCCTGGCGGCGTTGTCCCGCCGCCTCGGCCTGGGCCATGACATCCCGGGGATCCTGGGCCACCAGGATGCGCAGGGGCGGCTGCCGGGCCTCGAGCTGCTGCTGCCAGTCGATCGACCGGCGGGCGAGCGCCTGCGGGGTGCTGCTGCCCTCGTCCAGGGCCTGTCTCAGGGCGCCGCTGTCGGTGAAGAAGGTCTGCTCGCGGTCGGAACGGGGAGCCGACGCCGCCAGCTCGAGCCACCGGGACACCTCGGCTTCCTGTTCCGGCCAGGCACTGCGGGCCGGCCGCAGGGGAGGGGCGAAGGGCAGCGCCTCGTCCACCTCGAGCCGGCGCAGGGGGCTGATGCCGATATCCCGCAGCAGCTTGGCCGACAGGGGTGCGCCGCTGGCGCGATTTTCCATCAGGCGGGTGGCCAGCCGCAACATGCTGCCGGCCACCCGGGGGGCCTTGATGGGGGGAGGGGTGCTGGACATGTTCTGTCTCCTTCCGCTGGGAGCCGGATTCTTTGTAGCACCGGCCGGGTCGGCTGGGAAGAACTAGTTGCCCCGACCGCGGGGACAGGCCCGGGACTGGTCCGGGCCTGTCCCCATGAAAACAAGTGTAATTACAGGGGTGTTACCCGGAAAACAGGCGGGCCTGTCCCCGGGCCTGTCCCCGGGTCTGGGCGGGCCTGTCCCCGAGAAAACAGCTGCAAATACGTGGTGATACCTGGGTGTTCGCGGTGTCAGCGGCACAGGCGGATGCGGTACAGCAGCAGCTGCGAGCCGGAGCCGTGGGCCCAGGCGACGTCACCGCCGGGCAGGGTGACGAAGTCGGTCTGCTGGTTGAAGCTCACGGACAGTACCTCCGGGCCCAGAAGGAAGGAGCCGTCTTCCGTCACCAGGGCGGCCATCGTCTCGCCGCCGGCCTGCCAGGCCGCCAGCAGGTCGGTGCCGTAGCGGGCCAGGTGGGCGCTGCTTTCCGAGATGTCGTCGCTCGAGGTGAGCCAGTGCAGCGGGCCCACGCCGGCGTCGTCGCCGATGCGCACCAGGGCCACGTCGCGGGAGGCCCGGCCCTCGGGGGAGACGAAGCTGAGCAGGAAGCCGCCCGCCGTGGTGAGTACCAGCCCGCACAACTCGGCGTCAGAGCTGCCCGAGCAGTTGCCGCTGGGCTCGGCGTGGATCACCGCGGAACGGTGGTTGAAGCAGATGGCCTTGGAGGGATAGCAGTCGGACAGGCATACCGGGGCCAGGCGCTGGTCGTCGTAGGCCAGGCGCACCTCCAGGCTGTGGCTGCAGCCCCAGTCCCAGGAGCCGCCGGAGCGGTTGCCGTCGCGATCGTAGAACCACAGCAGGTCTCCCTGGTGCACGCCCTGCGAGCCCCAGTTCATGGTGTGTCCGAAGTACACCACGTAGCGGTCCTGGTACCAGGCCAGGCGCCCGTTGTCGCCCCAGTCGCGACGGATCCACTTGTCGCCTTCCTGGTCGTGGTTGTTGGCGCCGATGATCAGGGTGTCGAACACCTGGGTACCGGCCGCAGCGAAGCCGACGATGGCCATCTCGTCCTCGCCCCTTTGCACCAGCACCGCGTAGGCCCCGTCCGCCTGCGCCGCCAGGCCGCGCAGCTCGTTGGCGGGGACGGTGACGTCCGGGCCCGCCCGCTGCAGTCCGTTATCGAGGGGGGTGACGTGGGCCCGCCCGGAGCCGTCCTGCCAGCCGAGCAGCACCCCGCCGGGACGCACCGCCAGCAGCGGCGGGGTGTAGCGGGAGAAGTAGCCGCCGGCGGCGGTGTTGACCCGGTCGGGGTCGACGGCGATGGTGAACGTCTCCAGCCGCCCGGCCAGGGTGGCCGGGCAGGGACCGGGATCGGCGCCGGTGTCGGCCGGGCCGCCGCCGTCGTCGCCCCCCGTGTCCCCGTCGCCGCCTGCACCGTCGGCGTCCGGGCCGGCGGAGCCGTCGTCGCCGCCGGGAAGGTCGGCGGGTTGGTCGGCTTCCGCCGGCGGGCCGACATCGCCGTCGCCGTTGCCGGGATCACCGCCGTCCGGGAAATCCACGTCGCCCGGCTCGGGCCCGGCGTCGAGCACGATGTCGCCCCGGCAGCCGGAAAGCGGCGGGGCGAGCAGGAGAAGAACAACCAGCCAAGGCGCACGCGGGATCATGGGAACCGTCTTCCTGCCGGTGATGATACAACGGCCGGGGGAAGGGCACAACGCCGGGTCCGGTCGCCGGCTGCCGCGATTGTGAGAGCGGTCACATTTTCCGGGGAAGAAAAACGGTAGTCCCTGGTAAAGCAAGCGCAAGCTCCGTCTGCAATTGCCCGGGCGGACCCGGGGTACGAGCGGGCGCGATATGAATGGGATGTTCGTTTTCCAGGGAGGACGAGATGAGAAAGATGAAGAGGATGAGGATGAGGATGAAGATGCTGCCCATGACGCCCTGGCTGGTGTTGCTGCTGCTGGGCGCGGTGCCCGCCGCCGCCGACACCCTGACGGTGACGGTGCCGGTCGCCCGGCCTCTCGTCTGGCAGGACGCGGAGGGATTCAGCCACGTGCACATTCCCGGGTTCGTGGCCATCGGCCGGCCCGGGCAGCCGCAGTTGCCGGCCGGACTGCTGCAGGTGCTGATCCCGCCGGGGCAGCAGGTGGATTCGCTGGAACTGGTAACGGCGGACATGGTCGATCTCGGCGACGGCCACGTGGTGTACCCGAAGCAGCAGCCCTGGCCGTTCTCCTGGGGCCCGAGGCCCTTCACCGAGCCCGACCCGGCGGTATACACCGGCACCCGGACCTATCCACCGGCGCTGCTGGAACGCCAGCCGCTCGAGCATTTCCGCGGCTTTGCCATCCTGCCGGTGGTACTGCGGCCGGTGGTCTACAACCCCGGCCCGGGAAGGCTGGCCTACCTGCCGGCGGTGACCCTGGTGGTGCACACCTCCGCCGCCAGGGCGGGTGCCGGACCGGGGACGCTCTATCGCGGCTACCGGCGGGACTTTCAGGCCCTCGGCCGCCTGGTGGCCAACCCGGAGGCCATGGCCAGCTACCGGTCCCGGCCCGCGGCCAGCCGCGACAACAATCGCTACGTGGTCATCACCAGCCAGCAGCTGGCCGGCTGCAGCGGCCCGGACAACCTGCAGTCCCTGCTCGACGACAAGGCCGGCCGCGGTCTCAACCCCCTGCTCAAGACCATGGAGGAGATCCGCACCCAGTACACCGGGGCCGACGATGCCGCCAAGGTGCGCGCCTTCATCACCGACATGTACCTCAACCACGGCACCGACTACGTGCTGCTGGTGGGCGATGCCGACCTGCAGGTGGTGGGCGGCGAGACCCAGGCTCCCGTAGTGCCGGTGCGCGGCCTGTGTTGCTACCTCGTCGGCCTGGGCACCGAGGACAACATTCCCTCCGATCTCTACTACGCCGCCCTGGACGGAGACTTCAACGCCGACGGCGATTCCTGCTGGGGCGAGCAGGAAGACGGCACCGACCTGTTGCCGGAGGTGTGGGTGGGCCGGGCGCCCGCCGACGGCTGCGGCGAGGTGGGCAACTTCGTGCGCAAGACCCTCGATTACCAGAACGCCGCCGGCGACTGGCTGCGTAATGTCTACATGGTGGGCGAGTGGCTGTGGGACAACAACGGCGACCACGAGTTCGGCATCGACTTCCTCACCGACGTGCAGAACTCCTCCACCGCCGACGGCTACGATACCAAGGGATTCTCCGAGAGCAGCTTCTACCAGGTCGCGGTACTGGACGACAAGTTCATGAGCGGCCCCAACTGCCCCGGGCAGTTGAGCCCCTGCTGGTCGCAGGCGGACATCCTGGCGGTGCTCAACGGCGGCAACCACATCATCAACCACCTGGGGCATTCCTACACCGACTACAACATGCGCCTGTACTGCAATGACCTGCCCGGCGGCCTGACCAACACCCTGCCTTTCTTCGATTACTCCCAGGGTTGCTACCCGGCCGCCTTCGACAACCGTACCGATTCCTCCTATGGCTACGCCGTGCTGGAGCAGGACTCCTTCGTGGAGTACCTGCTGCTGGGAGACCACGGGGCCTTCGCCGCGGTCATGAACACCCGCTACGGCCTGGGCTGGTACTCGAACTACTTCCACCGTTTCTTCTGGGACGCGGCCTTCCGGCAGGGTCTGAACCAGCTGGGACCGATGCAGGCCTACGCCCAGGAACAGATGGCCCCGGGGGTGTGGTCGGACAGCGGCATCCAGTGGGCCTTCTACGTGAGCAACCTGTTCGGTGATCCGGAAGCGGCCCTCCACGGCATTCTTCCCCAGCAGGGGCCCTACCTGACCTATTTCGACCACGAGATCACCACCGACGGCAGCACTCCCGCGCCCGCCGGGCCCGGCCGGCACCTGGTGATGCCCATCATCCTGCGCAACCTGGGAGCCGACACCGCCAGCGGGATCGCCGCCACCCTGAGCAGCAACAGTCCACTGGTGACCATCACCCAGGCCAACCCGGTCTTTTCCGATATCGCCGCCGGTGCCAACGGGCGCTCCGGCCTGCACGCCGAGTTCGACATCGCTTCCCAGGCCCAGGACGGCGAGCAGCTGGACTTCACCCTCGACTGGACGGACGCCGGCGGCTACTCGGGCGAGGTGCACTTCGCGGTGCGGGTGCAGCAGGCGCGGCTGGTGTACGTCTCGCACGCGGTGGACGACTCGGCCGCCGGCTGCGACGGCGACGGCATCGCCGATGCCGACGAGACGGCCGTCTTCACCGTCACCATCGCCAACCGGGGCGGGGGACCGGCCAGCAACGTGCAGGCCGGCCTGGCCGCTTCCGGCTGCACCGTCTCGCCCCCGGTGAACCTGGGCGACCTGGCGGCGGGGGAGGAGACCAGCGCCGTTTTCACGGTCACCCCGGCCTCTTCACTGGACTGCCCGGCCCTGGACTGGCCCTTCTCCCTTACCCTGGAGGCCGACGAGTTGCCCCAGCCCGACAGCGACGGTTTCACCGAGACCCTGAACGCCGACCTGGTGCAGGCGAACTTCTTCGACGACATGGAAGGCACGCCTCCCAACGGCTGGTCGCACTCGGCCGGCAGCGGCAGCGACGACTGGGGCTACGCGACCACTTCCTTCCACTCTCCCTCCCACAGCTGGTTCACCGCCGACGTGGAAGGGCAATCCGACAAGTACCTGCTGACACCGCAGCTGAACATAGCCGGCACGACGCAGCTTTCCTTCTGGCAGCGCCTGGACAGCGAGGCCGGCTACGACGGCGGCGTCATCGAGATCTCGGTGAACGGCGGCCCCTTCGAGGACCTGGGCCCGTACATCACTGCCAACGGCTACAACGATACCATCAGCTCCTGGACGGACTCCGCCCTGGCCGGTCGCTCCGCCTGGACCGGCACCATCGCCTGGCAGCAGGTGACGGTCGATTTATCCTCCTACGCGCCCGCGGAGGTGGTAGTTCGTTTCCGCTTCGCCAGCGATTCGACCGTGCACGTCACCGGCTGGTGGATAGACGACGTGCTGGTCGACGCCCGGCAGCCCGTCTGCCAGCAGCAGTCCTGTAACCCCCCCCCGGTGGCCGATGCCGGCCCGGACCAGGACGTGGAGTCGGGCGCCCTGGTGCAGCTCGACGGCAGCCAGAGCTACTCCCCCGGGGGGCTGCCCCTGCAGTACTCCTGGAGCCAGAGCAGCGGCCCGGCGGTGACCCTGAGCGACAGCCACGCCAGCGCGCCCACCTTCACCGCGCCGCCGGTCAGCGGCTCGGCCGCGCTGGTATTCTCGTTGCTGGTCAGCGACGGGGGGCAGGACGCCAGCGACAGTGTCACCGTCACCGTCTGGAACTGCGACGACGGCGAGGATTGCACCGGCGACAGCTTCACCGGCAGCGGCTGCGAGCACCTGGCCTTCGACGACTGCACCCTGTGCGGGCAGGATGGCGTCTGCCTGAACGG
>QMME01000017.1 GCA_003647095.1 Deltaproteobacteria bacterium | reverse complement strand
TGGCCTCGCTCACCGCCGAGTACGATGTTCCCCTGTGGTCCGACGGCCGCTTCTTCTACCGTGGCTACGTCTACCTGGCCGGCAACTTTTCGGTGGTGACCAAGGCCTCCTTCCTGGCATCCAGGGAAGAATGGAGCGGCCGCACCAAGCGTCCCTTCTCCTTCGACCTGGGCTTCAAGGTGGAAACTCCCATCGGCCTGTTTACCCTCTCGCTGGGCTACATCATGGACCTGGTATTTTGAAAGATGCGTCGCCTGGTATTGACAACCTGGTTGCTGCTGCTGACCGCCGGCCTGGTGTTCTCCCAGGACATGGAACGGCGCACCATCAAGCGCGATATGGACATCTCCTGGCAAGGGGGACGCTTGCGCCTGAGCGTGGATTTCACCGACGTCTTCACCCCCCGCCTGCGCCGGCGCCTGTCCAGCGGCTTCACCAGTCGCCTGCTGGTGGACGTGGTGCTGCGGGAGCGACACCACCATACTCCCCTGGCCCGGGCACTGTTGCAGTGTACCGTGCTCTATGACCTTTGGGAAGAACGCTACTTCGTCAGGCGCGAACTGCCCGGCCGGCGTCACGACCTGGGCCTGCGCAGCCTGGCCGACGTGGTCAAGACCTGTGGTCGCATCGAACACCTGGAACTGGCACCACTACTGGCCCTGCCCGCCCGGGTGGAGGTGGAAGCGGAGCTGCGGGTGACGGTCAATCCCACTTCCCCCAGGCTCCAGCGCAAGGTACGCCAGTACCTGGCCAACCCGGGAGGCAGTAGTCCGCTGGGTTCTCCCCGCTCCTTCTTCGGTTCCTTTTCGCGCATCTTCGTCGACGAAAAGGAAATCCAGGCCGACATGATCTACACCTACCGTTCACCTGCCCGTAAGCTGGTACGCCCCCAGCAGGAGTGAGCCCGTGCGCCGAGTGGGCAAGTTCGAGTGGAAGATCATGGTCGCCCTGCTGGTCACGGCGGTGACGCCCCTGGCCTTCACCACCGTGATAGTCGATCGCCTGGTGCGTGACAGCATGTCGGTGGGGGTGAATGACCGGGTGCTGGAAGGATTGCGTATCGGGGTGGACCTGTTCAAGGAAGTCATCGAGTCACGCCTGCGGCTGGCACGCCTGGAAGCCCGGGCCTTGGTACACGACCCGGCATTGTTGCAGGCCCTGCAAGAGGGGCGGTTGGCCGCCGTCTCCCGCCTCCTGGAAGACACCGTGGCCTCGCAACCCACCATCGCCCGGGCCCGCCTGCTGGCCGCCGGCCAGCCGGTGGCCGAGGCCAGTTCCGGAGAATTTCCTCCCCAAGACTACAAGTCGCGGCTGGAGAGCTGGGAGATTGCCGGCAATTATCGCCTGGAATTCACGCTGGTGATAGACCGGCAGTTTCTCAAGACCTCGGACAACCTGCGCGAGCTGGTGCTGACGTTGGAAGAGGTCAAGAAGAATTTCGGTCCCTGGCAGATAGCTTATTATCGACTGTTCCTGTTCATCTACGTGTGGATCCTGGGCATGACCATGGTGGTGGCAGTGGTGCTGGCCCGCTCGGTTACCAAGCGGGTGACCCGGCTGGTACAGGCCACGCGGCTGGCCGCCGGGGGCAATCTCGACGTGCGCGTGCAGGTGCGCGGGCGGGACGAGATCGGCCAGCTCTCGGCCTCTTTCAATCTCATGCTCGACGAGATCCGCCGCAGCCGCGACCGCATCGTCTACCTGGAGAAGGTGTCGGCCTGGCAGGGCATGGCCCAGCGACTGGCCCACGAGATCAAGAACCCCCTTACTCCCATTCAGCTGGCGGTACAGGAATTGCATCGTTCCTACCGCGGCGACGATGATTCCTTCAAGGACAAGCTGGACGATTCCCTGGAAATCGTCGAGGAGGAGGTGGGCACCTTGCGCCGGCTGGTGGAAACTTTCGCCGAGTTCGCCAAGATGCCTCCGGTGCAGGCCGAGCCCGTGGAACTCAACGCCTACTTGGCCGACCTGCTCAAGCACAATCCACACCTGGCCGGGCGGGTGAAGTTCATCCCCGGACCTGCCCAGCAGGTACAGCTGGATCGGGTCATGATGGGGCGGGCCATCATCAACCTGATCAACAACGGCCTGGAGGCCAGTCCGGAGCACCAGCAAGTGGAACTGACGTCCGAGACCGGCCAGGGCTGGGTAACGGTGCGCGTGGCCGACAGCGGCCAGGGTCTGAGCGTGGAGGCCCGCGAACGACTGTTTCAGCCCTACTTCACCACCAAGCCGCAGGGCACCGGTCTGGGCCTGGCCATAGTCAAGAAGATCGTCTTGCAGCACGGCGGGGAAATAACGGTGACCGACCGCAATCCTCATGGTACGGTATTCGAGATCAGGTTGCGCACGGACAAGCAGCAGATAGAACCGCCGCCCTCTGGCGACAACCGTCCGGGAGTCGATCATGGAGCAAAGCAATGAGGCCAATCGCCTGCTGATCGTCGATGACGAAAAGAACATCCGCCGCACCCTGCGCATGGTGCTCGGCGACGAGAACCTGCTGGTGCGTGACTGCGCCAGCGCCGAGGAAGCCCTGCGCCTGATGCAGGAAGAACCGGCCGACGTGCTGCTGCTGGACATCAAGCTGCCCGGCATGGACGGCCTGCAATTGCTGGAGCGTCTCAAGCGTGACTTTCCCGCCAGCGAGACCATCATGATCTCCGGTCACGGCACCATCCAGGACGCCGTGGGAGCCACCCGCCTGGGTGCCTTCGATTTCCTGGAAAAACCCCTGGACCGGGATCGGGTGATCCTCACCGTGCGCAACTGCCTGGAGAAGGTGAACCTGCACCGCAAGCTGCAGCAAGCCCAGCGCCAGGACGAGGAACGCTACCAGATGGTGGGCGACAGCGCCGCCATGAAGAAGCTCTGGGAAGAGATCGGCAAGGTAGCCCCCACCAACGGGCGCGTGCTCATCACCGGCGAGAGCGGTACCGGCAAGGAACTGGTGGCCCGCGCCCTGCATCGGCTTTCCAATCGTGCCGACAAGCCGTTCGTCAAGGTCAACTGCGCCGCCATTCCCGCCGAGCTCATCGAGAGCGAGTTGTTCGGCTTCGAGCGGGGGGCCTTCACCGGGGCCACCGCCCGCAAGAAGGGCCAGTTCGAACTGGCCAACGGCGGCACCCTGTTCCTCGACGAGGTGGGCGACATGAGCCTGGCCGCCCAGGCCAAGGTGCTGCGGGCCCTGCAGACCGGCGAGATCACCCACGTGGGCGGCGAGCGCACCATCAAGGTGGACGTGCGGGTACTGGCCGCCACCAACAAGAACCTGCGCCAGGCGGTCAGCGAGGGCGTTTTTCGCGACGATCTCTACTATCGCCTCAACGTGGTGCCCATCCGCTGCGTGCCCCTGCGCGAACGCCTGGAAGACGTTCCCGCCCTGGTGAGCAAGTTCGTGGCCGACTTCTGCCGGGAGAACAATTTCCGTCCCCGTACCGTGCAGGCCGAGGTCCTCGAGGCCCTGCGCAGTTACCACTGGCCGGGCAACATCCGCGAGCTGCGCAACGTCATCGAGCACATGGTGATCATGGGCGGCGCCGACGTCGAAATCATCACCAGCGCCCACCTGCCCGAGTGGCTGGGCAGTTCCCGGGAGAAGGTGGACATCAAGCGCTTCGGACAAATGTCGCTCAAGGACGTGCGCGAGGAAGTGGAGCGCGAGTACATCATCTCCCGCCTCAACGAGTTCGGCTGGAACATCACCCGTACCGCCCAGGCCCTGGGGGTGGAGCGTACCAACCTGCACAAGAAGATGAAGCAGCTCGACATCCGCCGGGAAGATTCCCAGGGGTGAGGTTAGCCGGCGGCGTGGCCCAGCCGGCGCAGCTTGCGAGCCGCCCCCACCACCAGCAACACGTCCCCGGGTGCTACCACGTAGTCGGGCCCCGGCACCGAGCGGCTGGTGGCACCGTCGCCGTGCCGCAGCACCAGTACCACCTGCACTCCCAGGCGCTTGCGCAGATCCAACTGCTGCAGGCTGTGGCCTACCCAGGCCTCCGGGGCCTCCAGGCGGCTCAGACGTTGCCCGTCACCCAGGTCCACCCAGCCACCGCCCTCGGCCGCCACCATCAGTCCGCCGGTTTCCCCGGCCGGGTCGAGATCGAACAGGCGCCGGTGGTAGGTCTCCACGATATCGTCCAGGGTGATGCGGCCCAGGGGATGGCCGCGTTCGTCCACCACCGCCAGCACGTCGATGCCGCGGTTGTCCATCAGGCGCAGCGCCGCGTCCAGGCTGTCCGAGCCATGTACCGGCGGAATATCACTCTCCACCAGGTCGGCGGCCACCACCAGTGGCCCCAGTTCCCGGCGCCGGCCGAATCCGGGCAACAGCTCCCGCAGGCGCAGCAGGCCCCGGTAGCGGCCCTCGCCGTCGACCACCAGGTAGTGGCTCTCGCCTCGCTCCACGGCCAGGTCGAGGATGGCATCGAGCGGCGCCTGCTCGGGAATCTCGGGCAGCCGCGGACCCATCACACTCGACACCAGTTCGCCGCGCAAGAGGTTGACATCGCGGCGGCGGGACAGGTCCACACCCCGGCGCAGCAGCTTGAGGTGGTACACCGAGGCCGGCGACAGCGCACCCGCCAGCAAGGTGGCCAGGATACAGGCCAGCATCACCGGCAGGATGATGGAATAGTTGTTGGTCATCTCGAAGACGATGAGGATGGCGGTGATGGGTGCCCGGGTGGTGGCCGCGGCGCAGGCGGCCATGGTAACCAGGGCATAGGAACCGGGACCGGCTACCATTCCCGGTAGCAGTTGCTGCAGTGCCCCACCCCCGGCCGCTCCCAGCATGGCCCCCAGGAACAGCGAAGGGGCGAAGGCACCGCCGGAACCGCCGGAACCCAGGGTCAGGCTGGTGGCCAGCAGCTTGCCCAGCAACCACAGCAGCAGCAGCGGTTGCCAGCCGTCGGCGAGCAAGGCCCGGTTGATGGCCGGGTAACCCACTCCCAGCACCTGGGGCAGGGCCACGCCCAGGGCCCCCACCAGCAGGCCGCCCAGGGCCGGCTTGAGCACCGGCGGCAGGCGCAGGCGCTCGAAGCCGCGACTGCAGTGGTCGAGGGCACGGATGAAGGCCACCCCCACCAGGGCCGCCGCCATCCCCAGCAGGGCATGAAACAACAGCTCGTAGGTGTGCTGCAGGTGGAAGGCGGGCACCGAGAAGGCGGGAAAGTCACCGATGAAGTGACGCGCCAGCACGGTACCGCTGACCGAGGCGATGACGATGGCCGCGAAGCTCACCACCCCGAACTGGCCCAGGATGACCTCGCCGGCGAACATGGCCCCGGCGATGGGAGCATTGAAGGTGGCGGCGATTCCCGCCGCCGCCCCGCAACCGACCAGGGTACGGCGCAGGCTCACCGGCAGGCGCAGCAGCCTGGCCACCAGCGCTCCCAGCGCTGAGCCCACGTGCACGATGGGTCCCTCGCGACCGGCCGAGCCTCCCGAACCCAGGCACAGGGCCACCACCAGCGACTTGACCACCGCCACCCGCTTGCGGATGCGCCCTCCCCGCAAGGCCACCGCCTCCATGACCTCGGGCACGCCGGTGCCGCGGGTCTCGGGCGCCAACCAGGTGGCCAGCAGACCCACCAGCCCGCCCCCCAGCGCCGGCATGAACAGGATCCACCAGCCCGGCAGCTCGGCTCCGAACGGCCCGGTCAAGGAACGGCCGCCGGTGAACAACCAGCCGGCTCCCTGGATGAGCAGGCGAAACAGCACCGCCGCCGCCCCGCCCCCCAGTCCCACCACAACGGCGGCAGCCATCATGCCCGGGGTACCGGGCCAGCCACCGGCCGGCACCGCTCCGGGCCGGCACTCCTCCGCCGCGGCCGGGCTGCCTTCGCTGCTGCTCATGACGGTGATTGTAGGCGGAAAACTACTCCCGGGGAAACCCTCTGCAGCCGAAATGCGGCCCCGCCCAGCGGCTCTTTGCCTTTCGCTGGCAGGTCAACTCGCCGACACGGGCGACTTCACCGGCATGAGCCGCGCCCCAATCCATCTTTCCGTTCCGGGAGAACTTGTGCTACCTGACACCCACCTGCCCCAACAGGGGTACCAGCCGGGCCGCCAGTTGTTGCAAGGAGGCATCGTCGCCGCCGCCGCCCGACTCCCGGGCCTGCTGCAGCACCAGCCGGTTGGCCGCGGCCGGCCCCAGCTGCCCGGCCAGCTGCTGCAGCTGCTCATCACCGAGCAGCGGCCGGTAGACGGTGGTACGCAACTCGTACTCCACCCCGCTACGCTGCAGCAGTTCCAGCGAGCGCCGGGCCCGGGCCCCGGAATCGGCCCGCCCGGTGACGCCCTGGTAGTGCTCGAAGGGAGCCTTGACATCGAAGCCGACCCAGTCGACCAGGCCGGCGGCCAGGATCTGCTCGAGAATCTCGGGATAGGCCCCGCCGGTGTGCAGCGCCGTGGCGAAGCCCAGCCGGCGCACCTGCCGCAGGGCCACGGGCAGCTGCCGGTGCATGGTGGGTTCGCCGCCGGAGAACACCACCCCGTCAAGGAACCCGCGGCGCTGCTCGAGCAGGTCCAGTACCTCGGAGAAGGGCTGGCGGGGGCCGGCCACCCGCTGCAGGTCGGCATTGTGGCAGTAAGGGCAACGCCAGGGGCAACCGCGCAGGAACACCGCTGCCGCCAGCCTCCCCGGCCAGTCGATGGTGGTGAAGGGAGCCAGGCCTCCCACGGGAATATCGGCGGCGCTCATGCCGAGGCCTCCCAGGCATCGTCGAATGTCTGGCGCTGCCGGTACTCGGCCTGCTTGCCCCGGTTGAAGCCGCTCACCGGGCGGTGATAACCCATCACCCGCGTCCACACCTCGCAGTCGGCCCCGCAGGAGGGGCAGCTGTGCTGCTCGCCGCTCAGGTAGCCGTGTACCGGGCAGATGGAGAAGGTGGGCGTGACCGTCAGGTAGGGAATGCGGAAGCGTTCCAGGACCCGCCTGACCAGTTGCTTGCAAGCGCCGGCGCTGGGGGCGCGCTCGCCCAGGTAGAGGTGAAACACCGTGCCCCCGGTGTACTGGCGTTGCAGCCGCTCCTGCAGGGTAAGGGCTGCGAAGGGATCGCTGGTGGCGTTTACCGGCAACTGCGAGGAGTTGGTGTAGTAGGGAGTTTCCGCGGTACCCGCCTGCAGGATCCCGGGGAAGCGTTTCTGGTCCTCGCGGGCCAGCCGGTAGGTGGCGCCCTCGGCGGGGCTGGCCTCCAGGTTGTAGAGGTGGCCGGTCTGTTCCTGGAACTCCACCAGGCGTGCGCGCATGTGCTCCAGCAGGTCGTAGGCCAGGCGCTGGCCCTCGGGCCCGGTGAGATCGTGTTCGCCGTGGGTGAAGTTACGCACCATCTCGTTGATACCGTTGACCCCGATGGTAGAGAAGTGGTTGCGCAGGGTGCCCAGGTAGCGCTTGGTGTAGGGCAGCAGCCCGGCGTCGATCTGGCGCTGCACCACCTTGCGTTTGATCTCCAGGCTGTTGCGGGCCAGTTCCAGCAGCCGGTCCAGCTCCTCGAGCAGCCCCTGCCAATCACCGGCGAAGCGGAAACCCAGGCGAGCGCAGTTGATGGTCACCACACCCACCGAACCGGTCTGCTCGGCGGAACCGAACAGGCCGTTGCCGCGCTTGAGCAGTTCGCGCAGGTCGAGTTGCAGGCGGCAACACATGGAGCGGACCATGTGCGGCTCCAGGTCGGAGTTGAGGAAGTTCTGGAAGTAAGGCAACCCGTACTTGGCGGTGAGCTCGAACAGCAGCTCGCTGTTGGGATGGTCCCAGTCGAAGTCGCCGGTGATGTTGTAGGTGGGGATGGGAAAGGTGAACACCCGCCCCCGGGCGTCGCCCTCGGCCATGACTTCCAGGTAGGCGCGATTGATGAGATCCATCTCCGCCTGCAGCTCGCCGTAGCGGAAGGGCATGGGCTCGCCCCCGACGAGCGGTTGCTGCTCGCGCAGGTCGGCCGGGCAGTTCCAGTCGAAAGTGACGTTGGTAAAGGGAGTCTGCGTACCCCAGCGCGAGGGCACGTTGAGGTTGTAGATGAACTCCTGGATGTTCTGCTTGACCTCCTGGTAGCTCAGGCCGTCCCGGCGCACGTAGGGCGCCAGGTAGGTGTCGAAGGAACTGAAGGCCTGGGCGCCGGCCCACTCGTTCTGCAGGGTGCCCAGGAAGTTGACCATCTGTCCCACCGCCGAGGACAGGTGGTGCGGCGGCGAGGCCTCCACCTTGTTGGGCACGCCGTTGAAGCCCTCCTGCAGCAGGGTGCGCAGGGACCAGCCGGCGCAGTAGCCGGAGAACATGTCCAGGTCATGGATGTGGAAGTCACCGGCACGGTGGGCCTGGCCCACCTCGGGAGGATAGACGTGGCTGAGCCAGTAGTTGGCCACCATCTTGCCCGAGATGTTCATGATCAGCCCGCCCAGGGAGTAGCCCTGGTTGGCGTTGGCCTGCACCCGCCAGTCCTGCTGCTGCAGGTATTCCTCGATGGTGCGGCGCACGTCCACCAGCGTCTTGCGGCCGTCGCGCAGGCGGGCGTGCTGATCGCGGTAAGCGATGTAGGCCCGTGCCGTGGCCAGGTGGTTGGACTGGATGAGCACCTGCTCGACCACGTCCTGGATGGTCTCGATGTGCGGCGGGCCGTCGCCGTGACGAAAGCTGAGTACCTTGACCACCTGGGCGCAGAGTAGCTCGGCCTCGCTCTCGTCGTACTCGCCCGAGGCCTGGCCGGCCTTGACCAGGGCGGCCTTGATGCGATCGGATTCGAACTTGACCCGGCGCCCGCCACGCTTGATGACCACCTGGGGTAGGTGGGCCGTGGGACGGGGCCGGCTGTGACTTTGTTGCGGCGCGAAAGACTCCATGTCACCTCTCTCCCGGCGGGCGAATCGATTATGCCAGACTTAAAGTATCACTTCAAGTTTTGCGCAATATATGGGGGTCGGGCGGTCAAGTCAACCCCAAATGTTGTGTCCGATATTTTCCCTTGTATTACGCGGGAAAAGCTCGCCCGGCCCACGCCGGTGCCGGCCGGCGGGAGACGGGTTTTTTTCCGGCCGGCCTTCCGCCGGTTCCCGGTTGAGATTTTTATGGACGCCGCGCCCGCCGGATAGTATGGTATTGGGCTTCGTGGAGGTGTTCGAGTAAAAACGCAGCAAGGAGTGAGGGCATGGCAAGCAAGAAGGGCTCGCTCAACGGCCTTACCAAGACCCAGGTCAAGGAACTCAAGAAGACCCTGGAGCAGAAGCGCGACGAGTTGCGCCGTTCCATCTCCCAGCGCATGAACCGGGACACCGAGATCGATCCCAGCGAGATCATCGAGGAACTCGATCAGGCCACCGCCGGCCAGCACCAGGACGTGCAGCTGCGTATCCTGGACAAGGAAGTGAAACTGCTGCGGCAGGTGGAACGGGCGCTGGCCAAGTTCGAACGCGGCGAGTACGGACTGTGCGAGGGAACTCTCGAACCCATCGGTTACGCCCGCCTCAAGGCCCGCCCCTGGGCCCGTTACAGCGTAACCTACAAGGAAGAGATGGAGAGGATCGAGCGCGAACAGTCCACCATGCGCCCCGGCAGGTAAGCGTATTGAGCAGGCGAGCACCGCGCCAGGCGGCAGGCAGATGGCATTGGCTGGTGTGGGGCCTGCTGCTGCCGGCGCTGCCCGCCGCCGCCGGGGAACTCACCCGCCAGCAGATCTACGAAAAGCAGATCATCGAACAGACCCTGGCCGAACTGGGCCTGGAGGCCGACGGTCATCCCGCCGGCAAGGTCATCGAGCGGGTGGTGGTTGCCCGCCACCCCATCATCGAGCCCAGCGATCCCTGGCCGGGCTTTCTCAACCTGTTTCACCTGGTCACCCGCGAGCACGTCATCCGCCGCGAGCTGCTGTTTGCGGCCGGACAGCCCTACGACGAGAACCGGGTACGCGAAAGCGCGCGCATCCTGCGGGCGCTGCCCATGGTCTTCGCGGTGGTGCGCATCGTCACCGCCCGGGCCTCCCGGCCCGACCGGGTGGTGGTAGTGGTGATCACCAAGGACCTGTGGAGCCTGCGCCTGAACTCCCAGTTCAGCATCGGCGGGGGGGTGTTCAACTACCTGTCGCTGATGCCCACCGAGCAGAACTTCCTGGGACTGGCGCAGCGCCTGAGCCTGTATACCTTCATCGATCGCGACACCTACTCGCTGGGAGAGATCTACACCATCCCCCGCCTGCTGGGCTCGCGCCTGCAGGTCTCCGAGAGCCTGCACGCCCGCCTCAACCACCACAGCGGCGAGCTCGAGGGCGGCTTCGGCGGGGTGAGCCTGTCACGGCCGCTGTTCAGCCTGGCCACGGAGTGGGGCTTTGCCCTGGGCGGCTGGTTCGACATCGGCACCCGGCGCAGCTACCAGGGAGTCAACCTGCGGCAGTTCTGCCTGGAAGACAACGGGCAACAGCAGTGCCTGCCCTGGCTGTGGCAGTCACGGGCCTTCGAGGGCTGGGCCCAGGCGGTGCGCAGCTGGGGTCGGCTACACAAGCTCAACCTGCTGCTCGGCTACGCCATTCGCTCGGTTACCTACAACCTGCCCGCAACGGAGGAAGCCATTCCCGCCGAGCTGGAGCGACAGTTCCGCTCCCAGGTCATGCCCCAGGACGAGCAGGCCACCGAGCTGCTGGCCAGCGTCAGTTACTTCCAGGCCCGCTACGCCCGCCTGCACAACGTACAGAGCTACGGCCTGACCGAGGACTTCCGCCTGGGTCCCAGCGCCAGTGCGCAACTGGCCCTGGCCCACCCGGCCCTGGGGCCGGGCTTCGAACGGCGTTCGCTGCGCCTGGGGCTGGCACTGGGCTGGAACCTGTTGCTGGGCACGCAGGATATCCTGGCCGTGAACCTCTCCGGCAGCGCCCGCTGGTGGCCCGACCACGGTATCATCGAGGCCCGCCAGTCGGGCAGCAACTGGGTGGATCGCCTGCTGCAGTTTTCCGTGGAAAACGTCTCGCCACCGCTGCTCGGCCTGGGCCGGCTGCTGGTGCGCATCCACTACGCCTACAGCCAGTACTCCACCACGGCGTCGCGCTTCTACCTGGGGGGAGACAACACCCTGCGCGGCTTCGTCTCCGGTTACCTTTCCGGGCAGCGCCTGCTGAACATAAACGTCGAGTTCCGCACCCTGCCCATCGTGCTCTGGACCCTGCACTGGGGACTGGTGTTGTTCTACGACGGTGGCGACGCCTACGACTTCGGCCCGGAAAACGACTTCGCATACCACCAGAGCCTGGGCCTGGGAATCCGCGGCCTGTTTCCCCAGTTCGACATCGAGGCGCTGCGCCTGGACATCGGCATTCCCCTGGGCCGCGATTTCAACGATCGCTTCATCGACTGGATAACCGTGAGCTACCGCCAGGCGTTCTGATCCCTATTGCTGCGGCATGCACACCTGGCCGGCACGGCAGGAATATCCGGGCGGGCAAGCGCCGTCCGGGCAGGGGAGCGCCTGCAGCAGGTTACGCGAGCCGCCGTCGACCCCGGGCCGACCGTCGGCCTCGCCCCCGGCCGACACCCCGCCGCTGCCGCCACTGCCGCCGGTGGGAACGTCCTCGGCCACGGTGAAGCGGTTGACGGCGGCTATATCCGCGACCGGCAGGTTGAACAGGGCCACCCCGATGGCCGGTCCCCCGGCTCCGCCGCCGCCGCCGCCGCCGGGACCACCGTTGCCACCGTCGCCGCCGCTGCCGCCCTGTGAAGAGATCCAGTCCGGAGGGCCGCCCCCGAATCCCCCCACTCCCCCCAGTCCTCCCATTCCTCCCAGGCCGCCATCGCCACCGCGACCGCCCCGGCCACGCTCGATGAGGTTGTACAGCAGCCGGGGTCCGTCGGCCGGGCCGCTCCCGGGAGTACTGCTGGCCAGCACCGCCAGCGAGGCGCCGCCGGAACCGCCGGCCCCGCCGCCCTGGCCGCCGCAGCCGCCGGCACCACCGCCGCCGCCCGAGGGACCCAGCTCGTACATGTCGCAGTCGCCCGAGTTGCGCCAGTAGCGGGCCGTTCCTCCTCCCCCGCCGCCACCGCCGCCGCCACCACCGGTGCCGCCGGCGCTGCCGGAAGTCGAGCCGCCGGTCGCCGCCTGCCAGCCCCCGGCCAGCAGGAGGCCCCAGCCGTCGTCGCCGCCGCTGCCGCCGCTGCCGGCCGGGCCATCGACGCCGTCGCTGCCGTCCTGGCCCACGTTGAGCTGGATGTCCGAGGGATAGCCCGACTCCGTGGCGTGGCTGCAGGAGGGACCACTGAGGGTGTCGAAGCTCCAGTCGTGGCCCCCCAGACCGTTGCCGCCGGCCGTGGATGTGTACTGGGCCTGGGCGCCGCTCACCGGCGCGGTGTTCCAGTCGAACACCGGGCAGACGGTGTCGCCGCCGGGATTGCCGCCGGCGGCGGAACAGGCATCGTTGACTCCGCCGCTGCCGCCGGCCAGGCGCCGGTTGGAGCAGGTGCCGGAAAGGCGCCGGCCGTCCCGGCCGTTGCCGCCGTCGAGCGCCAGCGAATCCTGGCGTCCGAAACCCGCCGCCCCGCTCCGGCCCGCCCCCCCGTCTCCCGCGATCCCGGCCCGAATGACGTTGCTGCGCAGCACCACCGACTGGTCGCAGTCGATCAGTACCACCGCCAGCGAACTGCTGCCGGCCTGGCCGGGGGGGGCGCTCTGCTCCACGTCGTAACCCTCGATGACGAACCCGGACACCAGGGTGGGCGTGCTGGTGACATTTTCCAGGCGCAGGGCATACTCGGGGCGAATGGCGCGGATGATGGTCTGGTGCAGCCAGACGTCACGGTCGGCGAAGTCGGCCGAATAGCCACCGTGCAGTTGCACCCCGGCCGCCAGTTGCAACGACTCGTGGTAGACACCCTCGGCCACCAGGATGGTGTGCTTGCCGGACCCGGGCAGGGCCGCCAGGGCCGCGCCGATGGTCTGCAGCGGCCGGGCGAGACTGCCGTCACCGCCGGCCGGGGCATCGCCACGCACGAACAGCGAGGCTGCCACCACCCCGTCCACCCCGTCGCAGTTTGCGTCTTGCCAGGGCTGGCCCGGTTCCGGATACAGGAACAGGTCGGGGGAGTCGTCGTCCAGGTTGCCCTGCACCCGGCGGCATTCGCAGCCGTCGTCGGGATCGCCGTTGGTGTCGACCCACTCGTAGGTCACCCCGCCCTCCTGCTCGGTGAGACAGGGCCCCATCACGCAGGCCGGCAGTCCGGGGGCCTCGGCGTCGCAGACGCCCCGGGTGTGATGAAGGGGTTCGTTCCACCAGCGCGCGCAATCGTTGTTGCAGAAGCCGCAGTGGGCGTCGCTTTCGTAACGCCCCGTCTGCTGGTTGAGAAAACCCTCGTCGATCTGGCCGTTGCAGTTGTTGTCGAGCCCGTCACAGATCTCGGGGTGGAAATCCTCCACGTTGCACGCCGACCAGGCGAAGCCTTCACCTTGCCGCTGGCAAACCTGGTAGCCCACGCAGACGTCCACCAGGCAGGAGCGTACCGTGCCCTCGTTGGCGGCCGTGCACAGGCAGGAACCCGACTCCGGCTGACACTGCAATGCGCCGTCGGCCGTGGCCCGGCACTGGTAGCCGCTCGGGCAGCTGCTGCCGTAGGGAGAACCGGGGGCACAGTCGCGCCCGCAGAACTTCTCCGGTCCGCTCTCCAGGCACCGCGAGCCGGGAGCCAGGCAGTCGTCGTCGCTCTGGCAGGGACGGCACAGGTTGGCCGGCAGGCGCAGGCAGGCCAGGCCCTGCTGCCAGACGAAGAATCCCTCCTGGCAGGACTGGGCCCGGCACACCGGCTGCTCGTCTTCCAGCCGGCAGTGGGCCTCGCTGGCGTGGGGAACCATGAGCAGGCAGTCGGCCCCGCAGCTGCCGCAGTTGTCGTCGCCGGTATAGCGGCCCTGCTCGTCGCGGAAGCCGTCGTCGACCCGGCCGTCGCAGTCATTGTCGCGCCCGTCGCATTCTTCCGGACCCGGCACGGGAGCCAGGCACACCCAGCCCAGCTCGCCGCGACACACCTGCTCGCCGCTGCAGGAACCGAACTCGTTTTCCCGGCTGCAGCTTCGCTCCCCCAGCTGCTCGTCGATGCTGCCGTCGCAATCGTCGTCGCGGCCGTTACACTCCTCGACAACCGGCTCGGCCGCCGAGCACTCCGTCCAGCCGGCGGGCGGGGCACAGCGTTCGAAGCCGTTGCAGGTGCCCAGGTCGTTGCTGCGCTGGCAGCCGCGTTCCAGCCCGGCCGTGTCCTCGTTGCAGGCGCAGGAGCCCGACCGCGGCAGGCACTGGCGGGTGGCCAGCTCCCCGAGTTGCACCGGGACGCATTCCGCTTCCTGGGGACAGCCGGAGAAGCTGCACTCGCTGCCGCAATAGCGAGATCCTTCCAGATCCAGGCAGCGATCCCCGCCGGCGGGATCGCAGTCACCGTCGACCTCGCAGCGCCGGCAGAAGCGGCCGCTATCCAGGGCGCACAGGGCCAGCCGTTGTTCCGGCTGGCGCGGGTCGTCGACCTCCTTGCACAGGTAGGGAGCCGGACAGGGCGGCTGGCAGGGCCGGCTGCAGACGCCGCCGCCGAATACCGGCAGGCAGATTCCCGAGGCGCAGTCGGCGTTGTCATGGCAGGGATCGCCGAAGGCTCCCGAGCCGCTGCTGGAACCGTCGGCACCCCGTACATCCAGGCAGCGGCCGTTGAAACAGACACGGCCGGCCGGGCAATCGGAGTCGAACACGCAGGGGCCGGCGCCGTCAGGAAGCCAGTCGCGCCCACAGCCGGGCAGCAGGAGCAACGCAGCCAGCAGCAAGCTTTTCAGGGCAGTGACCATGGCCGCCTCCTAGTAGATCCACCAGTCACCGCTGTCTCCCCGGGCCCCGGGACGGCCGCCGTAGCCGCTACCGGCCGGCGAGCCTCCTCCCGCGCCCCCGGCCCCGCCGGTCTCCTGGCCGGCCGGGGCCAGGAACTGGTTGCCGGCGAAGAACGGCACCTGGGGATCATCGACCAGGTTGCTGGCCAGCCCATAGGATACGCCACCGCAACCACCACCGCCGCCGCCCCCGGCCCCACCGTCGCCGCCGCGGCCGCCGCTGCCTCCGGTTCCGGCACACCAGGCCGGCAGCAGTACCTGGCCGCCGGGACCGCCCTGACCCCCCAGGCCCCCCTGGCCGCCACCGCCACCGTGCCCGCCGGGACCGCCAAAGCCGCGCAGGATGCGATTGTGACGCACCTCGGGGAAGGCCGCCGGGGTGGCGGTGAAGACCAGAAACACCCCGAAGGAACCGCCACCACCGCTGCCGCCCGGCCCGCCCTGGCCCCGGCAACCGCCGGCACCGCCCCCGCCGCCGCTGGCACCCAGGTCACCGTAGGGAAGACCCACGCTGCAGGGCGGCGAGCTGTTGTAGTTGATCACCGCCCCGCCGGCACCACCGCCACCACCTCCCTGGCCGTCCTGCCCGGCCTGGCCGGCACTTCCCGACCCGGCCTGGAACAGGCCATCGACCACCCGGCCCCGGCTGTCGCTGCAACCGGCCCCGCCGGAACCGGCGGCACCGTCGGCACCGGGGCGGGCGTCCTGCCCGTTCGAAGGGATCAGGCCCGAGGAGACCTGGCAGTCGTACTTGCACAGGGAGGGATCGGGAGAGCTGCCATAGATGCTGTCGGAACCGCCGGAGCCATCAATGCCGCCGCCCCGGTAATCCTGCCGGCAATCCGAGAAGTGGCAGTAGGGCCGGGCCGTGGCCCCGTCGTGGCCCCGGGCGGTACCGCACCCGGGGTTGCCGCCGGCGGCGCCACCGGCCTGCTGCTGTCCGAAGCAATCGGCCGAGTCGCATTCCAGGCTGTCGCGGCCGGGCCCACCGTCTTCACCGCTGCCCCCCGAGGCCCCGTTCCGGCCGTCGGCACCGGCGCCGCCGCGGCCGCCCACTATGAAGTTGTTGGCCAGCACCAGGCTGTCGCTGCAGTCGGCCAGGTAGACGGCATAGGAACTCTTCCCCGGCTGCCCGGGGGCGGGCCGCGCCACCACGTCGTAGCCGTAGATGGCGAAGCCGGCCAGGACTGTCGACTGGCCGCTGATTCCCGCGGCGTAGACGCTGCCCGGGGGCTGGCCGGCGGCGGGAGCCGGGGCCATGATGATGGAGGGGTTGAGCACTACGTCCCGGCGGCTGAAGTCATCGCTGTAGCCGCCATAGAGACGCACCCCGGGCCGCAGCACCACCTGTTCCTGGTACAGGCCGGCGGCCACCAGGATGTGATCGTGCCGGGCCGGGTCGAAGGCGGCCAGGGCGGCAGCGATGGTGGCCAGGGGCTGCTCCCGGCTGCCGTCGCCGCCGCTGCTGGAGGAATCCACGAACAGCGCCCGGGCGGCGTTGCCGTCGATGCCGTCGCAGTTCTCGTCCAGGTAGACCTCTCCGCCCCGCGGCACGCCGGGGATGATGTCGGGCTCATCAGTGGTGATTCCCACCCGGGCACCGCACTCGCAGCCGTCCACCTCGAGTCCGTTGACGTCGTGGAACTCGAATTCCACCTGGCAGCGGCCGTCGTGGCAGAAATAGCCCGGGCCCAGTTGCCGGCAATCGGCATCGCCGCCGCAGGCCAGGCCGCAGTCGCCATCGGCGCAGGAGGCTTCGTCGACACGGCAATGATGGGTGGCCGGGGAACAGTACTGCCCGGTGCCGGGACAATCATCGTCGCTGCGGCACGGGCCCCAGGCCGGCCAGCTTTCCCGGGTGCAGGAGACGATCTGGCACCGGTACTCGCCGTCTTGCCGCCGGCAACCACCGATGGCATGCTGGTGGACGCGGCTCCAGCGAGCCGAGCAGTCGTTGTTGAAACGGACGCAGTGGGCATCACCGGAGTAATCGCGCTGCTAATCGACGAAGTACTCGTCCACCCGGCCATCGCAGTTGTTGTCCAGGTAATCGCACACCTCCACCACCACCTGGGCGGGCTGGCACTGGTCCCAGGCAGGGTCGCCGGTGGCACCGGCCTGGCAGGTTTGCTGGCCCTGGCACACCTCCCCGCCCGAACCCAGCAACAGGCAGGGCCGGGTCGCTCCCAGGCGCTCGGGGTTGCAGGTACAGGTGCCGTTTTCCGGCAGGCAGAAGCGTCCCCCCTGGTAGTCGCTGCACAGGTAACCATCGGGGCAACAATCCTGCACGCCGGTGCCGCCGCTGCAGCCGTCGTAGGGAGCGAAGGCATCGCAGCTCTGCAGGCAGAAGCTGCCGGGTTCGCCCTCGAGCACGGCACAGACATCGGAGCTCACCCGGCAATCGTCGTCCTGGCTGCAGGGTTGGCAGGCCGGTGATAGCAGCGGGGCACACAGCACCGGCTGCTGTTCCGGGTAGGGATAGTAACCGGGCTGGCACTCGAGCGGCACGCACACGGGCTGGTCACCGCGCACCTGGCAGGTCACCGCCCCGGCCGCCACCTGGCCGTCGGGTCCCCGGCGCAGGTGATCGATCATGCTGCGGCAGTCACCGCCGCAGCCGCCGCAGTGCTCCAGGTGCACGTAGCGACCCTGGGCATCGACGAAGGGATCGTCGACGATACCGTTGCAGTCGTCGTCGCGGCCGTTACACAGCTCGACCCCGGGATCCACCCCGCCGCAGACGAAGCCGTAGCCGCCCCCGGACAGCGGCAGGCAGCGCCAGCGTCCCAGGCAGGCCTCGGCGCCTTGGGGACGACAGGCGGGATAGGGCGGATCCGCCGGCAGGGCGGAGGTATCGATGTCGGCATCGGCGTCGTCGGTGAGGCCGTCGCAATCGTCGTCCAGGCCGTTGCAGGTCTCCCGCTCCGGCCAGGGGGCGTCGCAGGGGCCCCAGGCGGGTACGGGTTCGGCCGGCAGGCATTCCTGCAGGCCGGAGCAATTGCCGTACTCGTTGCTCAGGGTGCAGCTGCGCACCAGCCCCAGGTTGCCCGCGGAGCAGTCGCAACTTCCCCCGGCAGGCAGGCACTGGCGGGCCTGTCCCCCGGGCACCGGCACCGGACGGCACTGGTAACCGGGCGGGCAGTCGTCCTGCGCACAGTCGAGCAGGCACACCCGCTGCTCGCCCAGCAGCACGCACAGGTCACCGATGGCGTTGCACTGGTTGTCGGAGGCACAGCCGGAACAGAGCCGGGGGGGGATGCTCTGCACGCACAGCAGCTCGCTGCCGCCGTCGGCGCGCACGTCAGACTTGCACTGGTAGCCGTCGGGACAGGGCAGCTCGGCACAGGAGCGGGTACACACGGCGCCGTTGCCCGGGCCGCGGGGCAGGCAGCGACCGCTCTGGCACTCGCTGTCTGCCAGGCAAGGCTCGCCGAAGCCTCGTACCGGCTGCGGTGGAGGCTCGAGCCGTCCGCAGCGGCCGTCGATGCAGTCGAGCCCCTCCGGGCAATCACCGGCGTCGAGACACTGGCAGGTTCCCTGCTCCAGGCAGTTGCCACCTCCGCCACAGGAGACCAGGGCCAGCAGGCCGGCCAGGGCCAGCAGCGGAGAGAACCCCAGACAGCCAGCAGCCCGCCCAGCGGAAACTCTCATGCCACACCTCCCGGGATTACCAGCACAGACTAGCTCTTTTCGCACCGATTGAAAAGTACCGGGGATTCTGCCATCCTCCGGTGCGTGAAGGACGCGGATCATAACCGAAACACCTGCCCGGTATGCGGCAGTCCCCTGCGGGCGGGCATGATGTGCCCGCGCTGTCGCACCTCGCGACCGGCCCAGCAGAAGCTGTCCATCACCGGCTGGGCCTTCGCCGGAGGGGCCGTTCTCTTCCTGGCGGCGCTGGGAATGTGGGCGGCGCGCCTGGACCGGGGCACCCGGGAGAACCAGGCCGCGGCCACGGTCGAACCCGTCGCCGACGGCACACTCCAGCCCGGCCCGCCCCTGCCGGTGACCTTCGGGCGGGAGCACTGCCGCAGCTGGTTCGTGAGCGGTTCCGGGGAACGTCCCCGGAAGCTCCCGCCGCTGTTGCTGCTCACCAGCCGGGTGGCCGATCCCTACGGCCTGGTGGCGGCGGGATTCACCAGCGAGTGCGGCCCGCAGCCGGTGCTGGTGCTCGAGGACCTGCAGCCCGGCACCCTGGCCGAGGCGGGAGAGAAAGCCCGCCTGGCCGTGGCCGTGGGAACGGCGGCCGTGCAGTTGCTGCGCCGGCAGCTGCCGGCCCTGCCCCTGTTCTACGCCGCGGTACCCGATCCCCAGGAAAAGGGACTGGACGGCGAGAAGCTGGCCGGTGTCAGTCCCTGGATCCCGGCCGCGCCCATGGTCCGGCACTGGCTGGCGGTACTGCCCCGGGGAGCGGTGGCGTTGTTTCACTCCAGCGGGGCCCTCGACGAGCTGGCCGGGGCGGTCAAGCGCCAGCTTCACCGGGCGGGCCGGGAGGTCATCGACGTGGCCCTGCCGGCCGGGGCGGACATCGCCGGCCTGAGTGGAGACCTCGACGGAAAGGCGAAGTCCTGGGCCGTGCTCGTCGACCGGCGCATCGTGGACGACGAGACGTTCAACCGGCTGCAGGTAGCCGCCGAGGAGAAGAAAATCCCCCTGGCGGTATCCGACGAGGAGCACGTTCGTAACGGCGCCCTGGTGGGAGTGGGTGCCGACAGCCACCGCATCGGCCGGCAGCTGTGCCGCCTGGCCGCGGCCTGGCAGGCCGGTCGCCTGCCCGCGGGCTCGCACGTGTTCTGCCCGGAGTATTCCTTCGCGGTGGTGCACCAGGCCGTGGCCGAAAAGCTCGGCTACCTGATCGATTTCTCCAAGGTGGCCCAGGTCAAGGTGTACCGGTGGCATTGAAGTCGGCAGGATCCATCCGGCTGGTGGCCTTCGATCTCGACGGTACCCTGATCGACGGCACGGTGTTCATCTGGCAGACCCTGCACGAGCACTTCGCCACCGACGGCACCCGGCGCCGGCAGGCGGCAGACGACTATTTTTCCGGGCGCATCAGCTACCGGCAGTGGTTCGAAAACGATCTCGAGCTGTTGCGCGCCCGCGGAGCCGATCGCCGGGGCATAGGCCGGGCCCTCGAAGGCCTGCGCCCGGTGAGCGGTGCCTCCCAGGTGCTCGCCGAGCTGCGCCGGCGCGGCTACCGGCTGGCGTTGATCTCGGGCAGTCTGGATGTCGCGCTGGAGTACTTTTTCAAGCCCGCTCTGTTCGACCACGTCTTCATCAACCGGCTGCACTTCGCTCCCGACGGCGCCATCGCCGGTGGCGAGCCCACTCCCTACGACCTGGCGGGCAAGGCCGAGGGGCTCCGCGAGGCCGCCCGCCGGGAGGGTGTGACCGTGCGGGAGTGTGCCTTCGTGGGCGACAACGACAACGATCTCCAGGTGATGCAAGCCGCCGGCTACGTCGTGGCGGTAAACCCCAAGTCCGAGCGTGTCCGCCGGATGGCCGACCTGGTGATTGACAACGGCGATCTCCGACCTATCTTGTCGGTGTTCAAGGGGGTGGCAGGACCGGAGGACGGCGGGCATGGCAAAACCGATGGCGGTGGTCGATTACTCGGTGTGTGATCCCGGCAAGTGCAGTCCCGACGGGGTTTGTCCCGCCGCCAAGGCATGTCCCCAGAAGACGCTGAAGCAGGAGTCGCGGGGAGAGCCGCCGGTGCAGTTCGGCATGTGCAAGGGCTGCGCCACCTGTGTCACCGCCTGCCCGCTCAAGGCCATAAAGATGATGTAGTCCCGCCGGCGGAGTGTCCGGAATCCGTACCAGGTGTCCGGAATCCGCACCACCAAGCAGCCCTGTCGAGATCAACATGTGCCGTCAGATCAGGAGGTTACCGGCTGGCACGATAGTTGCTTTCTTTCCCCGGTGTGATGCCGACGAAAACACCATTTCCGAGGGAGGAAGCCATGAAGAAGCTGATAGCTGCCACCGTGTTGAGCCTGCTGCCGGCAGTGGCCGCAGCCGGGCAAAAGCCGCCCACCACCCACGTCGAGCTGCCCACCAGCATCATCGAGCGGGTATCGATCATGCTGGAGCAGAAGCTCGAAACCCAGGCCCGCCAGTACCTCGAGCGCGACCGGTCCACCCGTGAGCGTCATGCCCGCCGGGTGCTCGGTCTGGAGCAGCCGGAAGAGAAGCTCGGCCAGGTGGTGAGGCCGTCCCGGTAGGCAGCGCCTTCTCGACGGCAAGAGACACCACCGAGTTGGCAGGAAAGAACAGCCGTCTTTACTACCCGGACGAGTTGTTCGACTGAAGCCGGCCCCGTTATTTTTCCAGGGGAGTCGAACAAGCTGAAGTGGACAGGGAAAGGGGAATGGTGGGAGAATTGCGGCATGGCACCGGCGTTGATAACGGTGGGAGTACTCTTCCTGGTAATCGGAGCGCTGGACCTGCAGTGGGCCATGCGCGGCCGCCTCCGGGGCCGCCGGGACCTGTTCGATTTCCTCTCTCCCCGGGCCCGGAGGATCGCCAGCCTGGTCATCGGTGCCGGTACCCTGGCCGCCGGCCTGCTCGACCTGCTGGAGGTGATTCACCTCTGAAGGGCGGGCAGCACCGTGAAGCCGTCCTGGTGGAACAAGTTGAGACCGTCCTCCTACAAGTGCACCTGCAGCACCACACCCGCCTGCCAGTCGTCGGGCAGGCCGGAGCCGGGGTGGCGCAGCCAGTCGATGTTGAGCAGCAGGTAGTTGTGCTTGTAGAAATGC